>PBPE01000035.1 GCA_002724585.1 Dehalococcoidia bacterium
TCTCAACAGGGCAGAACCTCTGGAATTCGGGTAGAAAATAACTATGGACCGCTTCCCAATCACCCTTTGTAACATGATTATAAACTTCCGCAGCCCGGTCATTTAGTTTTGCTTCGGGTGACATACCGGAACATCCGACGATTAACGTGATAGCCACTGCAGCTATACTCAGTCCCATTAGTTTGTTGGCAGGTGCAGTATGTGCAAAAACTCGGGAATTCAAAGTTTCTCTCATTTGCTTAATCAGCCTTTGGCTATCTACCGTTCAGTAGCCATCCAGCAGGTGTATATCTTATCAGGTATCTGTAGGTTATTAATCCCACAGCTGTAGTTACAGCACATGATATTAGGAATTTTAATTCCGGAGCAAGTTCATAGCGGAAAAGATAAAAGGTTGTGAGTGCAACTACTGGCAGGTGCATTATGTAAATCCAATATGAGGAATCGGAAATCCAGCGGATCGGTCTTATATGGTGTTGCAGAATTCGTTCGAATAATCCTATAAGCCCTAATGAAAATAGGACAGTTGCACAGCTACTACTGGTCATTATGACCAATCCTAATAATTCTCCTTCTTCGTTACTCTTGGGGTTAGCTATAGCAATAGTCGACGTAATTTGTACGATACTGCACAATCCGGCCAGCAATAGGTATAGAGTGAAAATCCAGACGGTCTTTATACTAGTAATAAATTCTGATCGGCGATATAAACCGATCCCGAACAAGAAAAATAGCCCGTGATAGGCCAGATCTGGGACATTTATCGGCCAGACCCATTTTGATTCGCCTTGACCTAATATGTGCATTGTAAATAGGGATGTTAATACTAGAAGGATCAATAGAATAGGTATAGGTGAATATATTACTTTGCCAGCGATGGTGGTGAACGGTATTTTGACATTCAACAACATTAACGATCCCTGTACTCCTAGCATAATCAAATAGAATATACATAGGTAGTAAAGGAACCATAAATGTCCTAGGAAACCCGGAGAGTCAGGGAAGCCAAGAAATCCTGAGATGGCGAATTGCCCTTTAAATCCATAATTCCATATGATTGGTAGTGTGAATGAGGTAATCGCTCCAAATATTACTAACGGGAAGACTACCCTGTGGATACGATTACTTAGGAACGCCCATATATTATTGCGAGAAATAAATAATTGTGCGAAGAATCCTGCTAATATAAAAAATAGAGGCATTCGCCAGGAGTGGATTACAGTGAATACTATCCATAACACCCCTGATTGAGATTTATCAGCTGGCCAGAAGAACGATATGTCTGCTAAATCTGACCAGTACGGTATGGAAGCATGGACCAGAATGCCCATTAGCATTGCTAATCCTCTGAGCCCATCCAATCCGTGATACCTTTGATTGGTGTTCATGTTGTATCAGTAGTTTGTACGCCGAGACGATCCCTGGCCGCGATTCGAATTGCCAGATCTTCCGCCATTGGATCTTGATTGACTACTATTACCGCGTCTCTGATTTTGCTGTTTTGGGGCACTTTTCTTCCCCAGAAAGAGGTTGCCGCTAGTGAATTGCGAACCATTTGATGATCCGCCTTCGGTTCTACGGCGCTGATTATTATTAGCATTAGATGACGAATGTTTCGATCTTGTGTGTCGCCCTAGGAATCTGGGTTCAGTAGAATTACTATCAGATCTGCGGGAACTTGACCAGGGGCCTTTCGATTGGTCATTGCTTCGGGGTCGACTACCGTTACTGGCCCGTCTTGAATTCGCGTTGGTTCGCGATGTCCTGTTACTGTTGTTCTGGTTGCGATCATTGTCTTGCATTATTGAGCCGTCTTTCCTTGATTGCGGATGATGAGTTGTAAAATTATCGAGATTATTATCGGATCCGGAAGGTCTGAATGGTTTTCTTAATCTTCTATTAGGGGTGTTGCCGTTACGGAATTCCCCATTTTGAGTAGATCCTTTTGGAAGACCCGAAGCCTTTTTACGACGGGTTGCCGAATTTGAACCGGTACCCTTCGCTGGTGATTTTTGGGGCTTCGAATTCCGTGGTTTAGATTTGCTAGATCCCTGAGAAAACTGGTCTTCAGGATAGAAGTTACCGTAGTCAAAATCAGGTAGTCTGCGACGCTCAATGGATTGCCCTAGCAGTTTTTCCACTGCCTTGACCATCTGGGCATCAGAACGCACCGCTAAAGTGAAAGCCTCTCCTTGATTAGTGGCCCGGCCAGTTCTACCAATTCTATGAGTATAGTCATCTACTGTTCCAGGCATATCAAAATTTATAACATGAGTCACATCAGTGACATCAATACCGTGGGCCGCTATATCAGTGGCTACTAGGATATCGTATCGGCCGCGTCTGAAGCCGTCCATAGAATGGTGTCGCTGTGATTGGGATAAATTCCCCTGTAGTTCTGCAGTCTTGTGGCCTTCTCTTTTTAAATCAGAAGCTATCTCTTTGGCTTTATATTTTGTCCTGGTGAACACGAGGACCTTTCCCGTCGCAGTTTGCCTAATAAGGCTAAAGAGCAGGGGTTTTTTAAGCGAAGGAGTGATTGGGTACAACGAATGAGAGACAGTGTTCGCCGGAGCAAGTGCATCAACCTGTATTGTTTTAGGATTGTTCAGTATCTGCATGGATAAGTCTCGTATCTCTTTTGGCATGGTTGCAGAGTAGAACAGAGTTTGGTGAGGTTGGGTTATATCCTCAATAATAGTACTGACATCCGGTAAGAATCCCATATCGCACATGGTGTCAGCTTCATCAAGGACCAGTACATCGAGTTTATCCAATCTTAAATTTCCATCACTCATATGGTCTAGGAGCCTACCAGGACACCCTATTACAAGGTCTATTCCCTGCCTTAGCGATCGGGTCTGAGGGAACTTGCTTACTCCACCATATATAGCCGATATACGTACGCGAGTTCCAGCGGCAAAGGCGAGGGCGTCGTGGTACACCTGTTCGGCGAGTTCTCTAGTGGGTACTACAATCAGGCCTTTAATGTGGCGTGACTTATCCTTGTGGATCTTCTGTAGTACTGGAAGGAGGAACGCAGCTGTTTTGCCCGTACCAGTCTGTGCAAGTCCTAGGACATCATGTCCATTTAGAGCTTCTGGAATAGATTGATATTGTATTGGGGTTGGTTCAACAAACCCTTTCTGTTTGACACCTGAGAGTATTTCAGGGTCCAGATTGAACTCGTCAAAGTTCACTAAAAGAACTCCTATGGTCTGGTTGAGACACAATTTGTCTCAGAAGGTAATACTTAATGCGTGATCATTAATATAAATGAAAGAGAGTAAGAGGTGTTTTGCAGTAAAATCTTCCATATTTATTGTAGCAGGCTTATTGATTTAACACCAATGGTAATTTGTGCGGCTTAGTGTGATTTTACTGTAATCCGCCGTTTCTGTAGGGCTCATCAACCTCAATCTGAAACCCGTTTGCCAGCGCATTAGTTTTATTGGCCATGCCGACAATCGCCATTAGTTCCATCAGCATCTCATCTGTCATGCCTTTCGCTCGTGCAGATGCGGTATGACTGTTCGTACAGTAGTTACAGGAATTAGTGGCACTAACCGCTATGTAAATCATCTCTTTAGTCAATGGGTCAATAGAACCAGGCGCCATCACCGACTTGATTGCATTCCACGTGTCTTTCAACAATTTCGGCTGGTTGGCAAGAGCCTTCCAGAAATTGTTTACCCAGTCTGATTTCCTGACACTCATTATGTCGTCATAAATTGCTTTGACCTCTTCGGATGACTCGTGGTATTCAATTAGTTTTACAGTGCTCACGATTAACTCCTATAAGGTGGTAGTGGTCTTCAGTCATTCAGTAGGTATAGGGTCACCAAGGATATGCATAAGTCTATTTGCCCATGCAAAGATGGATGTAGCTAAAATCAGGTCAAGGATTTCTGACTTGTCTAATCCTACGTCAAGTAATGTTTGCATGTCTTTCTTATCAAGCGTTGTCGGATGTTTGGAAAGGTTTGTGGCGAACTCGAATATATTGCGTTGCCGTTCGTTTAAGGACTGTAAAGTTTCATCATGAAAAATGGACTCAATTACCTCTTCTGTTTTCGTGAGCTGGTTATACCTTGAGGCATGCACAGCAGCGCAATATATGCATCGGTTGTATACAGAACAGGCGACTGCCCCTAGTTCAGTTTCTTGGCGGGATAAGCCGCCGTGGCTGTACATTATGCCGTTGAATAATGGGGTTCTTGCATTCAACGTTTCAGGGTCATGTGCGAGCACCAATACATATTCTCCCACTCCGGTGTCTGATGGAGTGACTTTCATGGCTTCAAGTTGCTCAGCTGTAGCTTCCTTGAGGTCAACCGGTTTTATTCTGGGTCTCCAGTAAGGGACTATGTTGGTAAGTTGTGTAATTGGATCACCCATTATATCTCTCCCATTAGTCTGATACCCTTTATGACCCGAATAGCATAATTCATAAAAGCTATTATTTCCGATAGTCTTACTAAATCTGTGGTCGATACCCCAGCGGATTCCAAAGTTCTTATGCTTTTGGGACCTACGTTCTTGGGATCTGTGGTCACTATGTCAGCATGTTTGATCATAGCCTCGACCGCTTTACTACATGACAGCGCGATTGATGGGTCTACGATATTAGTAGCAGAATCATCAGTTGGAATCATTGCTTTATAGTAATCAGCCAATCCACATTCTTCGTGTAGCATGGCAATTCTACCTGCTAGAGCAGCTCGGTTTGTATAACTTATACCTCCGGGGTCGTTTGGTCTTAGACATGCGTCGTGTGCCTGCTGAGATAATGTGATCAAATCAGATCTCGTTAATAGAACTTCTTTAAGGGTAGTAGGCATCGATATTCCTGCTGCCTCGATCATCTCAAAACTGATAGATTTCTGAGTTCCCATAATGATTCTCCTCAGGGTTTTCGTCGACGAGTGTAATTGAGTCCTGACGTTAATCCAGGGGATGATTTCAAAATCGGAGTGATTATTACACTGAATCCCTGATCTATTCGAAGTGCAACCTGTTCAGGACTATTAGCAGCGGTAGCGCAGGCTACACCAAATTCTTTGCATGTTTCAAGTATGGTTAATAGATTTTTCTGTACGTCAGGATGTGCTATGTTAGTTCCCAATCCCATTGAAACTGCCATATCCCCAGGCCCTGCCCATATTATTCCGATGCCGGGTACACCGGACAGTATATCTCTCAAATTATCTACGCCTGTTTGGTCCTCAATAATCGCCATAAGGATGAGATTTCCATTTGGGTTGAGTGGCCATAAATCACAGGCTTCATAATATTCTTCAGGGCTTAATCCCCAGTATCTGGGAGCGTATTTATTAGACCAGCCCCGGTGACCTTCCGGTTGCTTGTATCTACTCGTACCGAGTTGGGGGTATCGACATGCACTTACGATTTCAATGGCATCTTGGACTGTGGTGAGATGGGGAATGATTATTCCGTACACTCCAGTGTCTAATGTTTGTTTGATGATCCACTGGTTATGTTCATTGGCGTTTGGAGGTATCCTTACGAATGGAACGACTGACGGTTGCAAGGTCTGATTTTCGAATATGCGACGCCGGTTCAGAAGCGTGTTTAGTGTGGCTTTAAGAGCATCAAAACTGAAGCCGTCATGCTCCATCTCAATCATTACCATGTCGTAATCGGAGTCTGCAATATAGGTTATGTCATCAGATGGACCGTTCGAAACTAATGCTGGTGCAAAAACTACTTGGCCGTTTTCCAGTAAATCGATGATCCTGTTGTAGCGTCTATTGTTTTCCATAGTTAGGTGTTACTCTACAGCCATTCTTCATATTTATACTTACCGTCCCAATTATACTTGATCTGTACATAGAACATGGCTTGAGGACTGCAACGATACTATATGGGTAGACATCGTAAATGAAGTTGTTCAAGAGACGAATTTACTATGGGTGGTGGGTTGTTGGCGCCGCGGCGGGAGCCCAGTTTGGGAACGCAGCCACAGCGATAAATATACTTACCATTTTTGTATTACCAATGTCGACTGAGTTTGGTTGGAGCCGAACAGGAGTGGCGGCTGCGACTAGTCTCGGAGCAATTCTGGGAGCTATAGTGGCCCCTTTTAGCGGTAGGCTTATAGACCGGATCGGATCCAGGGTGATCCTGACATTAGGGTCATTGCTGGTAGTTTGTGCCTGTCTGGGACTGGCCACCGTAGGCTCTCTGATTGGATTTTATGTAGCCTTTACAATAGCTCGTTCTGCCGAGCAAGGTTTGGTCCAGGTAGGTGCTGCTCCTGTAGTTGCCAAATGGTTCTTCAAGTATCGAGGCCGGGCCATGTCATTAATATTCTTTGCAAGTTCAGCAGGGATGATCATCACAGCTCCCTTGGTCCAGCTGATAATCAGTAACTTCGGATGGCGTTTGGCGTGGGTGATGTTGGCGGGGAATATGTTTCTCATTGGTGTGGTCCCATGTGCCTTATTGATAAGGAGGCAACCTGAAGACTTGGGATTGATGCTGGATGGGGCTGGAGAGGATTACACAGGAGTAGAGTCCGATACTATTTCTACAGACACAATATGGAGCATGCATGATGCAGTGGGCACTTATAGTTTTTGGGCTGTTTTGGGGTCTTTATTTATAGCTGCTATTTGTACTTCGGGAGTTGGTCTCCATTTGATTCCATATTTGGTTCAACAAAATATTTCATCGGGTGCGGCTGTGTCTGTTATCAGCGTGATGGCGTTTTCTGGCGCAATCGCCGCGATCGTGTTGGGTTGGGTATCCGAGAAGATATCACCACGAATTATGCTCGGCGCTGTATATTTGTTGTCTGCTATTAGCCTGGTGGTTTTACTTAACACTACAACATTGCCTTTGGCTTATACGTTTGCAATATTAAATGGGATAGTTGGTACTGGTGTAAATACATTGGCACCCATACTGTGGGCTAGATTTTATGGCCGAGGGATAATGGGGTCTATCTATGGTATAAGTCGATCTACACAGGTAGTGGGATTTGCAATAGGCCCATTAGCATCTGGGTTGGTTTACGACTCTTTCGGATCTTATGAAAATGCCTTGATTTGGTTCGCTGTTCTGTCGCTAGTTAGTGTCGGGTTTATTGCATCAGCGAGGCGCCCACGTATTCGTAATCTAGTCTAGTCAGCGGGTTTGTATTGTGTTGATATTCGGAATGACATCTCTATAATGTGATTAATCGATCAAGTCGGACTGTAGGTAGGGTGTAAGGATATGGACTTTGGAATGTTTTTGGATTTCTCGACCCGGCAGGGCATGGGTCATGAGAGCGCTTTTCAAGAAGCGTTCGATTTAGTAGATATTGCCGAAGAGACCGGCTTAGATACGGTTTGGTTGGGGGAAACGCATTTTAATGGTAACAGACCAATATCTGCCCCGATTGTGGTTGCAAGCTCTATTGCCACTAGGACGCAGCGGCTCAGAGTAGGAATGGCGGTACAAGTCCTGCCACTAATTAACCCGCTCAGGATTGCAGAAGAAGCAGCTACTGTCGATCAGATCAGTGAAGGGCGATTTGAATTTGGAGTGGGTCGTAGCGGAAATGAGAAAGCATACCAAGCTATGCATATACCCTACGAGGAAAGTAGGGAACGCTTTCAGGAAGCCCTGGATATAATCTTGGAAGCGTGGAAAGGAGAACCATTTTCATATGATGGCGTGTTTAATCAAGTTCACGGAGCGCAAGTGACACCGATCCCTTTCCAAAAACCATATCCTAAAGTGAGGTTGGCCTCGACTACTAGTGACAGTTTTTCCAGGGTTGGGAGATTGGGATTCCCAATCTTTCTTTCTATGCGAGGTATGGATGTAAACGACCTCGAGACGAATTTGCAGGAATATCATAAATCTTGGGTTGAGGCTGGTCACCAGGGCGCATCAGGAGATATCTCAGTGCGGGTGCCTATATATGTCAGTAGTACTAAGGAAGGGGCACTGACGGAGCCTCGGGAGACTATTGAGGCATATTTTTCAAGGATGAAACGGCGTTACGAAGAAGGTCGAGATGATGAGGGAACAGGTGGTACTGGACCTGATAGGGCGGCTTTGCTCAAGGAGAGAGCCGAAAAACTGGGTAGGATGTCTTACGAAGATATATTAGAAACCAAAGTAATATGTGGAACACCTGAGTCAGTAGTGGACCGGCTTTCTCAGTTTAAAGAAACATTGGGGCTTACTGGTTTCACAGCAGAGTTGAATCCAGGTGGCTTATTACCGGTAGAGGCAGTGCAAAAGAGTTTAAGGTTATTAGCCACCGAGGTAATGCCAGCTTTCAAATAGAAGCATAGTATATCTGGAGTTAATGATTGGGCGTTCATTTGGAAGAAGGGAGTGGGTGCAATGATTACTACGCCAATAATTACTCGAGTTGATGGAGGCCAAAATGGTCGCCATTACAGAGTTGAAGGCTTTTCTGAATTATTCCCAAGCGTCACCAACGTTCTAGGAATAATATCCAAACCTGCGTTGGTTCCATGGGCACGAAATGTGGCTCTCCAATCGGTGCGAGAAACATTGACCGACTATATGAGCATGGAGACTAGCGTGATAGATGACCACTGGGTTAATGCTGTGATAGACAAGGCCAAGAAGAAACCAGACCAGGTGAGAGATGAAGCTGGAGATTTCGGAACGCAGGCTCATCTTTTGATAGAGCAAATCATCAATGGAATGGAGCCCGATGTACCTCCCGAGATGCAGATAGTGGTGGATAATTTTTTTGATTGGAGGAAAGAATCCGGGCTTGAAATCAGTCTGACAGAAACGATGGTTTACTCGGCGAAATACAAATACGCTGGAGCAATGGATGCCCTAGCGTATAGAAATGGTCGTATGGTGGCGATAGACTGGAAGACTTCCAATGGGTTGTATGGAGAATATGCCTTGCAAGTAGCGGCATATGCTAAGGCACTCGAAGAAATGACGGGCGAAGTTGTCTCAGAGGCATGGGCTGTCAGGTTTGGTAAAAAGGCACCTGAATTTGAAGCAAAAAAAGTCATAGACCTAGATGGTACTTTCGTAGCATTCAGGGCAGCTCTTTACCTTTGGAGAGCCATGCAGCATGAACATATGACGATCTAGCCTTCGCACAATCTGGTGGAGGTTCCAATCATTCATCCGTTTATTTCGATAAGAACCCATGTATGGCTTCATAAGTCTCCGTCGGAAGTTCTTCAGCAATGTAATGACCACAAGGCAAACTATAGCCGCTGACATCCTCTGAGTAGTCTTTCCATACTTCAAGAACGTTTTGAGAGCGTCCGACATAGCCTGTAGCGCTCCACAAGGCCAGGTGTGGGCATGTTATTTTATTAGCGTAATCCGATTCGTCGTGCATTAGATCTATACTGGCTCCCGCCCGATAGTCTTCACACATGGCATGGATAGCATCAGGATTGTTGAAACACCTCACGTATTCATTTACTGCTTCGGCTGTAAACGTGGTGTCAGCATTTTTCTCTTTCATGAATCTGGACCTGATAAAGTAATCAGGGTTGGCTCCTATAACTCTTTCAGGAAAGTCGTACGGTTGAATTAAAAAGAACCAGTGGTAAGAACTGGTTGCTAAATCCTTGTTAACATTAGAAAACATGTGTCGAGTTGGGACTATGTCTAGAGTTATTAGCTTCTCGACTTTATCAGGGTTATCCTTCGTTAATCTGTGGGCAACCCGGGCCCCACGGTCATGGCTAACCAGATTAAAAGAACTAAATCCCAGCTGTTGCATTACCTCAACTTGATCCTTAGCCATGTGACGTTTGGAATAGTTAAGGTGTTCATTGTCTCCGCTTGGCTTGCCGCTGTCCCCATATCCCCTTAAATCAGTTGCAATAACGGTAAACTTTTCGGCCAACAGTGGTGCGACTTTATGCCACATCGTATGAGATTGAGGATACCCATGGAGCAATAAAATCGGTGGACCACTACCCCCTTTTACCAAATTTATCGTAGTGCTAGTGGTCCTGACCTGTATGTTTTCAAAATTATCGAACATCTAACCTCTCGATTTAGTGCGGGTCTTAGATTGCCAAGAGCCCTGCGTATATTCTTGTTAGGCCTGTGTAAAGTATACGCAGTCTGGCAAGTAGTATTAGGTTTTGATCTTTGTATTGATGATGCGGATACCATAATCTCTAGTATAAAATACGTTAGGATTACGGAATCTTTATCATTGCATACAGGAGGGCATTTACAAATGCTTAGAACACCAATACTAAAACGACAAGAAGTGCCAGAAAAATATCTAGATGCCTTTGATTATGAAACTAAAGATAGTGGAGGCCTGGTAACTAGTGGGCCCGGGTCTGCCATGATCAATAGCCCCGAAATGAGAAAACGAGCTAATCAACTGGTTTATTATCTTCGTGATGAGTCGTCGCTTCCGAAGCAGGTTCAAGAACTGGCTATGATATTGACAGCTAGAGCTATGGATTGTCAGTACATCTGGTACGCTCATTCTGTTGGTGCCAGGGACCAAGGTATTAGCCAAGAATTTATTGATGCCCTGAGAGAGAAAAAATCCCTTCCTAAGTTAGATGACAAACTGCAAGTGGTTGTGGAGTATGTGTCAGAGGTTTTCGCAACACATAGGACCAGTCAGAAGACTTTTGATCGTGCAATTGATCAATTTGGGGCCATAGGAGTGACTGAATTGACTACCCTGATAGGTTATTACACCTTACTGGCCTTTAATGCTAATTCTTTTGATATTGATGTTCCAAATGACAACGATCCTAAATTACCAATTTAGGATCTGGTAAGAGGATGATTACTTTTGTCATTAGTATAACTGTATGGGAACATCAATACTAAAATGAAAAGTTCATTTACTACATTTGTTAGTAAGCCTATGTTAATAGTATTATCAATAGCGCTCGCCTATGCTATTGCGTGCTCGAGTCCAAATCAACTGACTAATTCACCCGCTTCGGTTGAGTCTGACGCATCTCCTCCAGAAGAAGCCGCCCTTACCATAACAGGTGGTTCTAATTCGGTGAATCAGGCTGAGGTTTCGGTTGCACCTAAGACTGTACCAACGGATGGACGTACTGAGACCATAGTTACCTCAGAAGAAGTCTTGGCAGATATAATCAGCTTTGACAGGATATATCAGGACCTNGATATACAAAAAATCACTGATATTGTTGATCCTGCTGATGGCAANCCTGTACTGTACATTGCTACCCAATATGGAATTATTTACCAGATAGATCGTAGTCTGCCANCCNCANACTTGGAAGTCTTTCTGGACATAAGGAATTTGGTATCTACCCAGTACAATGAAGAAGGGTTGTTGGGAATTGCNTTTGATCCAGATTTTAAAANTACTAAGGAGTTTTACGTTTATTACATAGCTCAATCGCCACGAAGATCAGTGATAGCAAGATATGAAGATGTCACTGGCATGGGAGCTGGGAAATCTTCTCCAGATATATTACTGGAGATCGACCAACCTTTTGGTAATCACAACGGAGGTCAACTTGTGTTCGGGCCCGATGGGTATCTGTATATTGGGCTTGGGGATGGAGGTGGGGCCAATGACCCTAATGGCCATGGTCAAAACTTAGGAACTTTGTTGGGGTCGATTTTGAGGATAGACGTTCGTGATGACGGATCGGATGCACCCTATAGTGTCCCAGAAACCAATCCATTTTATTCTTCAGGAGAATACAGGCCAGAGATTTGGGCGTACGGGTTCCGTAATCCCTGGCGCTTTGCTTTCGACACTGAATCTGGCAAATTGTGGGCGTCAGATGTGGGTCAGGAACTATGGGAAGAAATCAACAAGGTAATACCTGGAGCCAATTACGGTTGGAATAAGATTGAAGGATTTGAATGTCTTTTGGCCGATAGGATAGGATGTGATATCGGTACGGTTACTCCAGTGTGGACCTATGGCAGAGAGCAGGGATGTTCCGTAATTGGTGGTGTAGTATATACAGGCAATCGCGTCCAAGGTCTTAAAAGCATGTACATTTTTGGAGATCATTGCACTGGTACCATTTGGGCTCTTAAGGATGGTATTGGGTCCCTGTTTGTGGCCGAATTAGGTAGCATAGATGGCAACATCACCACCTTCGGTAGCGACGAATTGGGACAAGTGTATGTCGGGACAAGGAATGGAGAGATATATCGACTAAATTCTATTGAATAACTTTAGTATGCTTGCTTATTACTACTTTGTTTCTAGTCAGCTAATCGAAATGCAATTAAGATAGGTTCTTGAGACTCAGTGGGTACTCCAGCTGGAAATATGATCGTATCTCCTGAAACTGCAGGCCATGCATTTATGCCCGCTGGCGATTGATAATCCCAAACGAGGGCGCCGGTGTATTTATCAAACGCGTATATCATTCCGTCAAATGTAGATGTAAATACTAAATCATTGACTACTGTTGCGGCTCCGAAAACCATGCTATCAAAACTGTGACTCCAGCGAATATCTCCACTATCAGCAGCCATCGCTATTAGCTCTCCAGTTCCTTCGGAGAAATCAAATGTCTCGCTCCATTGGGAGGTTGCCGTGGAACCTAAATTTACAACCGGTACATAAACTAAGCCCTCTGAAAGAGCCATCGGAGTCTCGACCCCTCCGAAATGTCCAGGGAACACTGTGATACCATCCGGTGGATCGGGTAATTTTGTTAGTTTATCGTTTTCGTGAATGCCGACTTCGGTTTCCCAGATACGGTTTCCAGTATCAGCGTGCAGCGCTATGACACTGCCATTTTTTCCTGCCGTTATTAGAGCATTATTTTTCCTGCCATTTATATTTATGGACGTCACTATAGGTGAGATATGAAAGTCATAATCTAAGAGATCGTGTGGAATGATTTGGTTGTACCAAAGAAGATTGCCATTTGTGTGCTCCAGCGCGAGCACAGAATTAGTGTAGAGGTTTGGGCCTGGCCTACTGGTTCCATTGGGAAACTGTTCTGTACCTGGCCAGGGTGCGGGATTACCGACACCCCAATACGTTACACCTCTGTCGATATCTATGGATGGTGGATACCACACTCCTCCTCCACTGTTGATTTCACGATTCCCCCAGATGTCTTCCGAATCCACTGTATCGAAGTTCCACTGCACTCCACCGGTCTCTGGGTCCAGTGCATATATCATTCCTGTAGCGTTCCCAAAGTAATTTGTCTTAGTGCTTACATACAAATGGTTTCCATAAAGAATAGGCTGCATATCTATAAATTCATTCTCGGTTCTCTGCAGATCATAGTGCCATAACTCTTCACCTGAATCAGAGCTTATTGCTCTGATTCCAAGAGCGCTTGAGCTTGCAAATATTTTCCCCTGCCCTACCGCTACGCCATTTGGGCCACCATTTGGCCTGTTGTATATGGCTTCGATTAATGGTTCACCTGTTGTCAGATCCAAGCTAAATATATTGCTTCCCAGATCTTGGAAATATACTTTTGAATCAATAATTAGCGGATTGGTAGCAGCAGATCCAAACATGCCAGACCCTGGTAACGGAAAGGTCCACGCTATCCCGAGATCCTCAACGTTTTGAGATGAAATTGTGGATGAGACGGATTCCCGAGTCCCAGCATAGTCTTTATTTGGAAGTGGCCATTCATGCGAGGATAGTTTGATTTCGTTGGGGACATTGCTCGAAGTTCCAATACAGTCATATTGTCTGTCGGATGAAGAACATGACCAAAGTGGCCTGGCGAGTGTATTTGCCCTTTCAGGGTTTTCCGGCGATAACGGCACCTGAGTTGGAGTAGCTTCAGCGTCAATAAATGCTTCGGGTGTGGCAAGGAATGGGGAGGTGTCCCTTTCATATCTTTCCGGCTCAGGGCTTGCACACGAAATCGAAAAGACAAGAATCAATGCAGATAATACTAATTTTAAGCAAAAGTGGCCTATGTTCAAGAAAAATACCTCAGTAGTGATGTAGCTCCGCGGTGGATATTCAGATGTGCTGAATTATTATGATGTTTATATGGGTGTAAATCAATATCATCTTACTAAGCG
>PBPE01000036.1 GCA_002724585.1 Dehalococcoidia bacterium
TGTGCCTTGCACATTTACATCGAAGCAACGATACGGCTCAGATTTAAAACGTTTTTGGCTGGTGATCGCCGCAAGGTGAAATACTGTTTCATTGGGTTCTGACAGTGAATTTATGGTTCGAACATCCTGTGTCCATTCTTGAACATAATACCCGAGATGTTTAAGTCTCTGTACTAGGTTAGAACCTATGAAGCCCTTGCTACCAGTCACTAAAACCCGCTTACGCTTAGTCATTGGTAGTTGCTTCTGCACTGAGGCTAAGCTGAGATAAACCCGAAGATGGGTTTTCATAATTATTAAGATATTCTTTATACCATTCAATGGTGCGCAATAGGCCAGGTTTGTGTTCGACGGTTGGTGTCCAACTCAAGATATTCTTCGCTAATTCGTTGCTACAAAACATCCTCATTATCTCTCCATGTCTCGTTGATAGTTCCCCTATTTTGAGTATGGAACTAGAATTTGTCAGGGAGTGGATAGTCTGGACTAAGTCCCTTATTGAGATTTCTTTACCACAGCCTAGGTTAATTATTTGACCAATGGCTTCCGGTACGGTCGCGGCAGCGATAAAGCCATCTACTAGGTTTTGGACATAATTGAATTCTCGTGTTTGCAAGCCTTCCGTAGTAATTATATCCTCACCTTTAAGGCATTTAATGATTAATTCTGCTGTAATTGCGCGGGGGCTTTGGTACGGCCCGTAGGCATTGAATGGTCTCAGAACTACGATTGGCTTATTCAATGATAACCACTTCAATCTTGCATATAGTTCTCCCGAGTATTTACCTACGGCGTATGGTGATAACGGTTGTGGTTTAGAAGTTTCTATAAACGGCACTGTATCTTGACGACCGTAAACCTCTGAAGTGGAAATGTATACAAATCGCTTGTAGTGTTCATACGATTCCAAGAGGTTCACAGTCCCTTTGGAATTTGAATCGATAGCCTCAGAGACTTGGGAAAAACTGTCACCAACGTGATTGTACGCCGCAAGATGGTAAATGATGTGAGGTTTGATATCTTGTATTTGACGTAACGAGTCTACGTTCCGTAGATCTGCTTCTATAGGGATTATCTTGTTCCAGATGCTCGTTATTCGCACATTATCTATGACCGAATTATACTTCACCAATACATAAACTTGTGCTCCGAGTGCGACTAAATTCCGACATAAGTGGGATCCGATAAAACCTGCCCCTCCAGTAACTAGCACTCGTTTATCTTTAAGTGTCAAATGGAGTCCTCCTGGTGGGTAAAAAATGATATGAAGTCGCTTTGGGCTTGGGTTAATTCGCTCTGGGTATTAAAAGTTATTTGAGGACCGTTATACCGGTATGTGTAGAGTAGATGCTCTCTAATCAACTCCTTGAATAAACTTACTAACCCATCGCCATCCGGCAGTGCTAATAATCTGCTATCCAATTCTTGTAATAAATCCTTTTGCAATATCATATGGCCTATGTAGTATGACTGAGTGGGTTTTTCTTCAAATGAATCTACTCGCCCGTTTATATCTGTCTTCACTAATCCAAAAGGACTTATGACGTCTGCAGTTATGATGGTGATTTTGGCTTGCTGTGCTATATGTGACTCTATTAACTGATTGAGGTTAATGTCAATAAGAGTGTCTCCATAGGATACTATTGTATTTTCTGTGAGGAGTTCAGACGCGTCGTGGATGCGAGCTAGCATACTTGCACTATCTCCAGAATGGCAAAATTCGAGACTAGCGTCAAAATCTTGTCCGATGAGGTAATTCTTTACCATCTCTCCTTTGTAGCCGACGCAAATGATAAATTTGTTGAATCCTTTTTTTATAAACATGTCTATAGAATGGTGAATTATTGGCTTTCCATTAAGATGTACTAATGGTTTTGGAATGGTATCAGTAAGAGGCCTTAACCTCAGGCCTCTGCCTCCACATAAAATCAGCGTTTTAATGTCGGTCATTTAGTGCCGTCGTTCTTATTATGAGATACTTCTTCAAAAGATGTGTCATTTATTATGAAAACTGGTCTTCCCTTGGTCTGGTCATAGATTCTGCAGATGTATTCTCCTAGAACCCCAATGGCTATTAATTGGACGGCCCCAAAAAATGATATTGCAACCGCAAGTGCTGACCATCCAGCTGGAATTTGGAGGGTGTGATATTGCTTTAGAATTACCAGTAACACCACTATGATTGCGTACAAAAAACTGGCAATAGAAATGAGTATTCCTGTTATGGTAAAAATCCTAAGTGGGAGGGTCGAGAAAGATAAGATACCATCTATTGCAAATGACAATAAAGATCTATAGCTGAATTTTGAGGATCCTGAATACCTTTGGGACTCTTCGTATTCTAAAGAAGTTTGATTGAAACCTAGCCAGCTTATTGTACCTCTTAGGAATTTTTTGTATTCGGGTATCTTGATCAAATAGTTTAGCACTTTACGATCTAATAGTCTGAAATCGGATTGTCCGTAAGTAAGATTTAATCCTGATAACTTAGAGATTATATAGTAGAAAAGCCTAGTTTGGATTTGAACAATATTGTGGGATTTACTAGGGATTTTGTTAGTGTAAACTACCTGAAAGCCAGATTCCCACAGTTTGACCATCTCTGGTATTAGATATGGTGGATGCTGAAGATCTGCATCCATTGTGATAATCGCATCACCGGTCGCGTGGCTTAATCCGGCAAACAAACCTCCTTGGTGGCCAAAGTTTCTAGAGAGTGATAAGAAATGGACGTTATTATTTTCACTTCTGAGTTTTTTAATTATTTCAATCGATCTGTCTGTGCTCCCATTGTCAACGAATATTATCTCGCAATCGTGATCTGAATAGGGAAATACCTCAGTAATCTTGCTGAATAATGGTGCAAGATTGGATTCTTCGTTGTATACGGGTAAAACTATTGATATTAACATGACGTCACTTTAACGTATTTGCACCGATGCCGGTGTATGTGAATCCTAGTTCAATCATATCTGAAGGAGTTAACAGGTTCTGGCTATCTATTATTATAGGGTTAGACATGTTGGAATATATACGTTGATAATCAAGGTGAAGGAATTCTTCCCATCCGGTTAGTATCAGCAGGGAATCAGCATTTTTAGCAGCCGCATAAGCCGAATCACAGTGGTTAATATTTGAATCTAGCTCTAATGTTTCGTGTTTCACTACAGGGTCATATGCCCGCACTACAGCCCCCCGTTTGTGCAATTCCCTTATGACTCTTATAGATAACGAATTCCTTATATCACTAGTCCCTGGTTTAAACGTCAGTCCGAGGATTCCGATAGTACGGTTGGATATGTCTGCGCTAAGGAGACGTTCAACTTTGTTTACGACACTCCTTACCTGTTTATCATTTCTTTCCAGTACAGCCTGAAGAAATGCGGCATCATATCCGTTCTGATGCGCGGTGTTTATAAGGGCGTTGAGGTCTTTTTCTAAGCATGGTCCGCCAAATCCGAGACCTGCTTCGAGGTAGGAATGTCCAATTCTGGGGTCATATCCCATACCATTGGCTACTTTCTTGATATCAGCATTTACTTGTTCGCATATTCCAGAGATTTCGTTGATGAAAGAAATGCGGGTGGCAAGAAATGCATTTGATGCGTATTTGATTATCTGTGCGGATGCTATATCTGTCTGGATAACGGGAATCGGAGTGGATCCGCTCTGAGGGTTTTCAATCCCGTCTACAAATAAGCTCCGGTCTATAATTGGCTCGTAGATAGATTTCATTATCGAGAGAGCTCCATTTGAGTCTCCTCCTAGCACTATTCGCGATGGGAAGAAAAAGTCTTTTAGGGCGTTTCCTTCACGTAGAAATTCAGGGTTTGATACTATATCAAAGCAATCCTGGTGTGATTTTTTGTCAAGGATTCCTTTAATTAGGTCTGTAGTTCCAACTGGAACGGTGCTCTTGATGACAATGATTCTGTATTCGTCCAAGCATATGCTTAGTTGGTTTGACGCTTCTATTACCTGAGATAGATCTATCTGTCCGCTTTCTAGAGAGGGTGTTCCAACAGTTACAAATACTACCCGACTACTTTTTACTGAAGATTGCAGATCAGTGCTAAATTTCAACCTTCCATTATGTAAATTGCGATTAAGTACTAAGTCTACGCCATATTCATATATTGGTGATTTTCCTGCATTAAGCTGGTCTATCTTGTTAGGATCGACATCCACGCTTATTACTTCGTGACCAATCTCGGATAGCCCTAAGCTTGTCACTAAACCGACAAAGCCACCCCCGCCTATCACGCATATCTTACTGGGATTCATCCGCTTGGACTCGCTTTTGACAATATTTTGTCTGATCCCCATTTACTAGAATATTTAATGTTTGCTATGTTTATGGCTTGCTCATTAGTTTTTCCCTGCTGGAAAGATTTCAGTAGGGATTGTACATAATCAGAAATACGGTAGTTACCTTTTCTGTCATGAAAAGGATCGACTAATGCTATGTGTGAGTTAAAGCTACCTAGATCATGGTTGGTGTCCTTCTCTAGTTTAAAGATTTTTAATTGATTTATTAAATGGTCCAGATCATCGAAAATCACTTTGCCGTACCCTGATTTATAAAGTGGATGTGCATACATGCGATTTAGGTCTATGTGCACGCCTCTATAGCCCTGTGACGCCGCTTCACTAATTGCTGAGGATACACCAATCCCTACACTTATGTTTGATATCTTCGAGGCGTCTGAAGGTAATCTGCCTAATACATCTGGTAAATTAATCCACCTGCCTGTGCGTTTAGCCTGTTCCATTAAAGGTTTTAGCTGTGGTAATGATTCAAAAACCAAGGGCTTTTTAGATTTTGTTATCACAGCGATATCTTTATCGTGTATTACTAGGTATAAGAATGAAAGATAAAACTGTGAGACCATGTTATATGAATATATACCGCCCCACCAGAAGAAATTGTCGAATAAAGCGATTACGAGCTTGGCGTTCGTTTGATCCAGGTGTTCTCTAATTTGTGCCGTTGGAGCGTCTATATCATTAGTAGTGGAGTAGGGAAATCCTGATATGACTATGGAGTTGACGCGGTTACTGTTCAGTTGAGTGTCTGATAAGCCTAATTTGTTCCATACAAAATATACATGATTAGGATGATGCCCAAATTCTCCTCCAGATACTAACCGAACTTCTGAACGCTGCCAAGATATTCGGATACCTCCTATAATATCTAATGCTATACATTGGGCGACATTATGTAGCGATCCTTCTTCTACGTCGCTGGATATTTTCACGTTTAACTCTCGGTAAAACGCTGCCCAATAGTCCACTTCTGTAAGAGCGTTTTTTGCTATGCGCATGGCAAGTTTTTCAATGGAAGTTGTCTGTTTTTGTGTTTTGATCAGAAATGCCTTGTACAATGGTCCGTTGCTGAAAGAGGGTCTCCATAAAGGAGCATTTTTTCGTTCGACGATATTTTGTTTGAGGCATACCCAAATAAACCCCTTATCGTCTAGTTCTTGAAGAACTGTCTCAGGTGTGCGTTCATCGAATATTGTGTCTCTGAAGACAATGATTATATCTGAAGTGCTAAATCCGGTTTCCTTGAACCAAAACAGATCAGATCTTTTTGTATCGTTAAACCCCTCATTCGCATGGACTGCTATACATGGACTATTGATTCGCTTGTTTGAAAATTTTCGTTTAGAAAATGGCATTTTAAGCAGGCGTTTTGTAAAACTTTTCAATAGTTGTTTGTTTTGCTGCAGATGGTACCATTTGCTGAATTTCAGTATTGTGGTTTTGCTTGGCCATAGTTCTTCTACTATAGGACCTAAACCCTTGTGATCTGACCAGAATACGATAGAAGTCCCAGAAACATTGTTTCTCTCCTGATGCCATTCACACATGTATAGGGTTCTCATAAGAGCATATATGTGATCACGGATGTATTTTTCGAAATATAAGTCCAATTTATCCGAATGTAATATGTCTGATAGCAATTCATAAGTTACAGTAGATTTGACCATGTCAAATATGCTTAACGTTAATTTGGTTGCCTCTTCATCCAACGCGATACGCAATGGCGTTTGGTCATCAATATCCATATCGGCTAATTGAGACGACAAGTTATTTATTGGGGTATTTACTTTCCATATCATTTTGATATCGATCTTTATTGAGCGTAGTGGTGTTCAGAACATATTCTGAGTATGTTAGTTGGTTTGAACCAAGGACTCCCAATTAATAGAATTTGTTGGATCGCTGGGATATCTTTCAACTCCTTCGCCGGTTTCAATCCAATGACGTAGTCTTTGTTGTATAAGCGGAGTACTTTGTATGTGTTTCCACATTAATTGAAGATCCGCAGCAGATAACTGTATCTTTGATTCGCAATACCCAAAAGTCTCAAGCAAATCTCCTATCACGCTTTCTACTAAACCTATTTCAAAAGGGCTCAATTGTTGTTTCCATCTCTCCGCGCTGGTTGCAGTGATTTTATTTGGAATATCATTAAATGAAGTATTGGGCTTCCACTCATTACCCGCTTGATCTTTGTATTGAGAGAAATCCATCATTTGATTAAGATATGGGATGTCTAAGAAAGCACAAACATTATTGATTGTATCTTTCGGATTCTTCACCAAATCTTCATGCCTTAATATTAAGTAGCTTTTGTCTCTGAGAGTTGGTCCTACAGTGGAGGCCCAATTCATTGAATGAAGGCATGCAAAAATAGCATCGAGATATTTATGAGGCAATTCATTGGTCATTTCTCTATATGATGCTAGTACATCCCTAGGATCCCTAACCATATGTATAACTTGTCCATTAGGGAACATCTGCAAAAATACTGGTATATTGCTCCACTGGATTAAAGATTTTTCGCCCCACCTGATTTTTCGGTTGCCGTCACAGAATGTGTATATCATTAACTCGTTGTAAATATCTCCAAAAGATATATTCGGTAGTTGCTTTAGGTAATATAAAATATCATGCACTGGTACTTTTATATTGTATCTTTCGTGTAGTCTGTCACTCGCATCTTGGACTATATCCTTATATCTGTCGTTAATTGGATTATATTTTCCTAGGTAAAATCTGAAGAAATGTAATGTGTCGTGAATAACTCTAAGGTCCGGATGGTTATTCAACAGTTGTGATATCAGTGTAGTACCACTTCTGTATACACCAGTGATGAATATGGGGCCACCAGAATTTATTCTATCTTCAGTCATAGTTATTCATTCGCCTTGAATATTAGTGATGCCCATGGTTTTATTACGAACTGTTCGCTTTTATATTTACCACGTGCGAGAATCCGTATGTATCGTTAGTTCCTATTCCGATCTGGTCAATTTCGTCCCATTCAAATGTGTCAGCATGGAATAGATATGTCCATTGATGGAATGGTCTTTGGAAGTCAAATGTGTCATGGTGATATTCCCCTGACTTTGTTTTTATAGCAAGAAACGGCTGTGGCCCAAAATTGGGACCTTTAGTTTCCACTACAAGTTGTTTGCGCGTGCCTATAGATTGAGCTTCTATTTCAGCTTTCAAAAAGTCAGGGTCAGGCGTTTTTACTTCTCCGAATATAGCTTTTTGGAAAGCTTCGCGAGCTTCACTATATATATATCTTACATTAGGAAATTCGGGTGCGATTTTTTTTAGCATGTTCTGAAATTCAATTACATTCTCGCCGATATCTCTAAAATCATGGTCTGCGAATGCTATTATCGTAGCACCTTCCGTGCTAGCACGTTTGAAACCTTTCCTCATCTCAGTTTCATCCAGTATTCCCAACCTAGTGCCTAGATTCAAGCATCGTGCAATATACCGTCGACAATCACCCTCTACTTGGTAATCATCATGGTGAGGCCTATATATTACCCAGTCATTGGGTGCTCTTCTCCAGTCTCCTGATACTCCGTCACCGAAGTCAAGCTGTCCAGAAGGCACATCGTCACACGCCATGTTGGATATGTCGAAAGGAAGCCATTGCTCGAGCAACCAATGGCTGTCGGGTCTCTCTACCTGAAAGCCGGCTCTGTTGACAGAGGGGAACCATTGTCTATCGATAATCCTACGGCAAAGGATTTCAAAGAACTTTAAATCGTGTAGATAAAAAGATGTGTTTCTGTGCGATTCTCCAGATGGGTGAGAAGGGTGGAAGTGAAATTGTAAGCCATCTGATGACTCCAGGTCCGTGAGAATTCTATTGTAATGGTCAAAGATGTTATGGAATCCACAATCCTTGCGACGGGGGTTGATTGAATACCCTATATGATCTACACAGAACCAGTTGTATACCCACCCATTGCCATCACTATCAGGAAATGCGTTTCTGAAATCAGGAGACATAATCTTATCTAACATGACGTCTATCTTGTCCCATGTGTCGTTGTAATTAATTAGTCTTGGGTGTAATACACGAGCCACATCTTCCTCTAGGCCATTTAGGTCGACCTCGCATGCTTGTAATTTTTTTAGTAGATCTTGGGACGGTTTAAGATCAATATCGAATATAGCAAGGAGTCTGCCAAATGTCGCATCTAAGCTTTCGTACAATGGTCCTTCAGTATCTGTGCAGTGGACTATGTAAAGTGTATGATCGTTAGCTGGATCTGGCATTCGTTTCTCCTCTTTTTAGCCCTACTGGGAAATTGTAATAGTTAATAAGGGATTATATGCATTTGAGATTGGTTAAGGCGTCGACGATTTTTGCGGCACATTCTGATTGATTGAATTTATCTGTTTCTACTACTACTTCGGGATGAAGTGGCTGTTCATATGGGTCATTTATACCAGTGAAATTTGTGATTTCACCTTTAGATGCTCTGGCGTAGTGACCTTTAACGTCGCGCTGCGCACATATATCTAAATTGCATTTCACATATATCTCAACGAAATTCTCTATGGCATCTCTTGCTTCATCTCGCAGCTCTCTATACGGAGATATAGCAGCAACTATGGTGATGACGCCGTTACGGCTCAGCAATTTGGCTACATACGTGATACGACGAATGTTTTCGTCTCTCTCGGGTTTGCTAAACCCCAAGTCATTGCCAAGGTGGCGTCGGACTTCGTCTCCGTCTAGAACCTCTACTTTATGCCCTTTATCAGAAAGGACCTTTGCGATTATGGATGCCAATGTACTTTTTCCGGAACATGGTAAACCTGTGAACCATAAAGTAAATCCGTTAGATTTCATGAATTTGTTGCTTGTCCCAATGGTAAAAGTGAAATAATACAGTATTGTCTAATTAGTGAGAATGGATTCTATCACTTTGGACTGACTCGCGGGGTCTAGCCCAGAGGATGACGGTAGGCTGAGTGCGTGAGATGATAACCGATCAGCTACAGGGCATTCGTAAACCCCCGAAGATTCGTGAGCTTTAGACTTGTGAATTGGTTGCCATAACGGCCTTGTTTGTATGTTTTCAGACGCCAAAACGGTCAACAATTCTCTGCTGGAATTACGGTATACGTCTGGGTCAACGAGTATGGTATATAGCCAGTAGGTGTGCGTCGCCCAGGGAGCACATCTCATCAATTGAAGGCCGTGTGTGTTTTGCAGGGCGTTTTCATATGTCTTAGCGATATTTCGCTTTGCATATAAAAGGTCATCAATCTGTTCTAATTGGGCACATCCAATGGCTGCTTGAATATTTGTTAACCGGTAATTGTAACCAATCTGGTCATGAGTATATTCAATTGGATGACTCTTAGCTTGAGTGCTTAGGTGGCGAATAGAGCTGGCCGAGGCTTTTTGATTGGTAACGATCATTCCACCACCTCCGCATGTGATGGTTTTGTTACCATTGAAGCTGAAACACCCAATGTCCCCTATTGTTCCTACTGGCTTCGACTTGTAAGTAGCACCTAAACTTTGTGAGGCATCTTCAATAACTTTTAGGTTGTACGTCCGGGCTATGTTCATAATAGGGTCCATGTCGCATGGATGCCCTAATATGTGTACAGGAATAATAGCTGAGATTTTGCGATTGCTATCTTTGTTGTACAGTTTTCCTGATTCGAATGAGCAATTATTTTCTATGAACTCTATCAGTTTTGAAGGATCCATTTGCCAATATTCAGGTTCTGAGTCTATGAATATGGGCCACGCTCCGACATATCTGATAGCGTTAGCGGGGGCAATAAAACTTAATGTAGACACGAAAACTTCATCATTTTCTTCCACTTGTGCCGCATGGAGGGCCATATGAAGGGCTGATGTTCCACTATTGGTAGCAACTGCGTATCTTGATCCAACATATTTCGCTACAGATTCTTCAAATGTATCGACAAATCCACCGGCAGATGAAATCCAGTTAGTGTCTAGGCACTGTTTTAGATATTTCCATTCATTTCCACGGATTTCTGGGACAGATAGTGGTATCAATTGTTGAACTCCATCTAGATTTTTAACTGTGCAGCCTAGTTTGTATATGCTGGGTCTCTAAAGTCAGAAATTATGTCATTACGTATCAGACTTTCTATCTCTTTTATTCCATTGATTAGTGAGTAATTTGTAGTAAACCCTAGCTGAGAACTTGCTTTCTCAAAGGATACTCTGTAATCTCTCGGATCTTCGTCCTTATTTACGTAATCGATTTGAACGTCTGGGACGACCTTTTCTATTTCATGCACTATTTGTCGTTTTTGATAATTTTGGCTGGTGGCTCCAATGTTAAAAACTTGGTTTGCGATAGCCTGCTGGTCTTTCCCAAGTATTAGGCTGACTGCTCGTGAGACATCACTGACGTGTATATATGGCCTCCAAAATTGCTCTCCGTATACTTCGAGTTTTTTGTTTATGATCATCTCTGCGGTGAACTGATTTACTGTCAGATCAAACCGCATTCTCGGACTTACTCCAAAGACTGTGGCGAATCGGCAAATAGTGGGAGTAAAATCGCTTCGCTCACTGTCAAGTAGCGCTTGTTCTACTGCCACCTTTGTCTCTGCGTATATAGATATTGGTCGAAGTTCAGATTCCTCGTCAACATATAAGCTAGGATCAGCCATGCGCCCGTAATTACTGCATGTGGATGCGAAAATGAATCTCGATATACCAAGCCGTTTTACAGCCTCTATGATTCTTAATGAGGCGTCCAAATTGGTGTTAGTCGCTAATGTAGGATTTCGACTGCAAGCGGGATCACCAACGATGGAAGCTAAGTGAACGACAGCATCGATGTTGCTGAGACAATATTCAATAGTGGATTGGTCCTGTATGTCTCCTTTGATAAATTCAAAGTTATTACAATGCCAAACGGGTAATAGAGACTTTCCTCCCCACATTAAATTATCTAATACTCGGACTTGGTTTCCCTCTTGTATTAATCTTTGCGTGAGCACAGAACCGATGTATCCTGCACCTCCGGTTATAAGTATTTTCATTATTTTTCGAACACCTTTTTACCTATATCTTGCAAAGCTTGCTCATAATCACGATGTTTCCCAATATCGACCCAATATTCATGAACAGGAAAGCTAATTACTCGTTGATTGCTCTCAATGATCGTAAGTATTAGATCGGGCATATCAAATGGGATATCATCGGGGATATATTCCAACACTTCGGGATTTATTAAATAAAATCCTGCGTTCATAAAATGTTGTATTACTGGTTTTTCTTCAATGTTAGTTATATTGATACCATCTGTTTGAATCACACCATATGGTACCGAAATTTTTTGCAATGAAACTGCTACTGTCATATCGGCCAAGTGCTCTATGTGAAAATCTAACATTGCTTCGAAGTTGACGTCTGTTAGAACGTCACCGTTTATTACCAGAACTGGCTCAGGTGAATGGGGAAGCTTTTTTAGTGACCCTGCCGTACCTAATGGTTGATCCTCCTCTACATAGTTAATGTTTACTCCAAATGAGCTCCCGTCTCCAAAATGATTAGCAATTACTTCATGTTTGTAGTGAGTGGTCACGTTTATGTTAAGAATCCCCGAATTTTTAAGTTGATTTACAATCAGCTCTAGTATTGGCTTGTCTCCCATGGGAAGCATTGGTTTTGGAATAGTATCTGTAAGTGGCCTGAGTCGCTCTCCTTTACCTCCCGCCATTACAACTGCCTGCAATTGCACATCTCGTTTGGATAGCAATTCGTCTTTCATTACTAATCCGGTTACTTTATTATTGTCATCTATTATTGGGAGATACCGGATTAGCTCCTTATCCATTTTATCTAGTTGTGCACTACGAGTAATTCCTTCTCTAGCAAAAATGGGCCCGTTAGGATTAATCTCGGTTTTTACCTTTTGAATTTCCGAGACAGACTCTTCAAGTGAAATCCCTTTTATAAGAGCTCTTCTAACATCTCCGTCGGTAAGTGTGTCAATCAAGTTATCATGATCGTCGACTAAAACAGCTATTTTGCATAGACCATTGTCGATACACTGTATCAATTCTCTTACCGTCTTATCTGACGTAATGAGTTTCTCGGTGAGGTCTATATCCATAGATTTTAATTTACCTTACCTTTAATCGATAATTTTCATGAATGTATAGTATATGAGATATATTTCACTGAACCTGGTTCCTTAATAGCCATCCAGTATTAGTATATTCCCATAAATGGGGGGATCTGAACTTGTCACATAGCTCTAAGAAGTATTCTGGATTCATTCCCATGTAATCCATTACTTCATTGAAGTAAGTGGTAGGGAATTCTCCGTCAAATTTATGTACTAGCGTCACTCCTTCATCTCTAGTGAGATGATTATTTCGGATTTCTTGTGACGCGTCATATGTTGCTCGGCCCAATCCGAATTTTATATATGTCGTGTAGAAGTGAAGGTCGTCTAGTTTATCATCAATACTATTGTATTTGTTATATGTCCCTTCTGTTCTGAATGGCCTCGACTGAAAGCCAGTGTTTTCTACTGCGTAGTAGTAGGCTTCTTGGGGAGTCCATTTTAGGTAATATCCTAGGTAATGTACTTCAATATCAGTATTATCGAGTTCATTTGATTGTGCTGGCAGATAGATGTTTATGTCGTTTAAACTTAGATTGTATTTTTCTTGTAATTCTGGAAGTGAAACCCCGCTAAGATACATGCCGTTCAGATTTTGGGTTGTGTAATAAGACGCATCTCTTAGCGAACTTGAATTCTCTGCGATTGGATTGCCGTACTCGGCTTCGGATTCGCCGTAGAAAATTAGAGGCACTTTATATTTCATTGCAACTTTTGGAGCTAAGTTTTTTTGTCCCAATGTGAAACAATGAAACGGATGGAAAAGATTCTCTATGGACAGCTTAGTAAGAAGCTTGTTTACAGATCCATTAGGTCTGACGGTTATGTTGTCGAATCCTCCCACGTCTAGCCATGACTTGAAGTTTTCATAACCATAATCAGTGTATATTGATGGTGGCCATGTTACGGTAAGTGGGTGCATATCGTATTTGTCTTTTAATATGTGTGCGGCAAATCCACTATCTTTCCCGCCGCTCCCGGGTACTATGCAGTCGTAATAACCGTCAGTACGCCTATGTTTGTCTAAAAGTGTTAGCAGTGCTTGCTCTCGTTCAGACCAGTCTATTTGCTCTTTGATTTCAGAGTATCTGCAGGCGTCACAGATTCCAGAGGAATCAATGTTAAGAGTTCTAGCTTTGTGATCTGTTGTATGTTTAAATTCAGCCGTAGATGATGGTCGTTGATTGGACATCACACATTTCTTGCAATATATCACTTCTGCCGGTAATCCGTAGTACGTTTTGTTACTCTTCATGACTCTTTGCTACATGCGTTAAGTTGGGCGTATAACTTCAAACCTGAGGGACCGCTCCTCTCAGGATGGAATTGTACGGCAAATATGTTATTCATGCGTAGGGAAGAACAGAATGTATTTTGTCCATATGTAGTGTTTGATAATACCACTTTGGGATCTTCAGGGATAACGTAATACGAATGGACAAAATACATATACTCCCCCTCTTTTATATTGCTCAAAGGGGTATTCTTCCACTTGTTATCTTCAAGGGCTTCTTTAAGGATTGGCGTATTAATACGGTTCCATCCAATATGAGGAACTTTGAGTGGTCTGTTGTCATTATCATACGTTGTTTGTAATTTTGATGTGATACCTGGAATGATATTTAAACCTTGGTTGTAACCAAATTCCTCGCTTGATGTCATTAGAAGCTGCATCCCTAAACATATCCCCATAAAAGGTTTACCGGATTGTGCTACTTCTCTGATTGGTTCTATTAGTCCCTTTAGCCTAAGTGATGTCATCGCGTCTCCGAATGCACCCACTCCTGGCAATATTACTATATCGGCTCTTTCAATATCTTGTGGTAGCGAGCTTATTGTCGGGGTTAACCCTACTTTTAAACAAGCGTTCTTAATGCTAAAGAGATTTCCTAGACCGTAATCTACTATGTGGGCTGTCTTAGAGGTCATAACAGTAGATCTGAAATTTTATGATTGTCTGCAAGCAACACCGTTCCTGGTCAAATATTGTTTTAGCTCGGTAATAGTTGCTCCGTGAATTCTGGACAGACTTGCTGTATTAGCTTGGTGAGTTAAATATTGTACGTTCCCCTCGTTGGAATAGTCCGAACCACTAACAGAGTATTGTTTTATAAAATTATAGTGCAAGATAGATGCTAAGCTTACTCCGTCTACTAGGCCGTCATTAATTACTTCTGTTACATGTTGTAAGCATCCTGCTCCACCACCTCCTATAACCGGTATAGACACTGATTTGGATATTCTGCACATTAACTCTGTATCGAATCCGGATCCTGTCCCTTCGTTGGCTATAGATGTAACTAGAATTTCTCCTGCGCCTAACTTTTCCGCTTTTATCGCCCATTCGCATGCATCTACACCCGTTGCTTCTCTGCCATAGTCAACGTATGCCTCGTATTTGCCATTAGGTTTTCTAATAGCTTCAATTGATACAATAATTGTGGATGCCCCGAATGTCTGGGATGCTTGATGTATAAGATCTGGATTCTGTATAGCTGCTGTGTTAATTGCGACTTTATCAGCTCCCGATCTTAATACCGTACGAATGTCTTCTATACTCCTAAGTCCTCCACCTACCGTCAGTGGGATGAATATTTCTCTAGATGTTTTTTCGATTATGTCTAGGAGGCCATTTCTACCGTATAGGCTTGCTACTACATCCATATATATCAGTTCGTCAGCACCCGAATCATAATAGTATTTTGCAAAGTCTTCGGGTTTGCCAAGTACTCGTAGGCCTTCAAATTGCACGCCTTTTACTACGTTAGGACCTTTTATATCAAGTCTGGGTATTATTCTCATTATTGCCTTTACGCTAATTGCATTGGTAGTTATTTTGGAGTCAAATGGGATTATCTGGAACACCGACTACTCTGGCGGAATCAGGTGCATCGTTGATCACTACGTTCCAGCCCCATCGTCTCCCTACCGTACTATTGGGTTGACAAATAGAACCTTTGCCATAACACTCCGGATCTATGTGATATAAATCTTATAGGGTGCATCCCATATCCTATGAGGACTGAGGATCTTCAGCATCTCCATCCCACATTAGGTTCCCTGACTTGGACACGAAACAAATGCTGCCACCTAACTTTGCTAGTGCGCTTTCTTCGAATTCTTCAGTCAAACTTTTTGACTTGGTTTCTCGTGGTCTGTCTCTGTTGTCATTATTGATTTGGTAGTTTCCTTTTAGAAAATCAGGCATATGATGCTCCCTTAGTTCTAGCTTTATTTGATCTGATAATAGGAAAATAACTCTTCAGGCTTCGCCCCTCGTATTTTCATACAAGCATATTTATATTATATTACCGGCTACGGAGCTGTGGCTACGACGACAACCGGCTTTATATGGAAACTATATCGATGCAGGCACAACCTGATGAATTTCTCGATATTGTCTTGTCCAACGTCCCTTGCCGCGTGATCTTCTAGAAATCATATGTGTGTTGTCAACTGGATATACGTTGTAAATCGGGACTTGAGCACGTATTTCTCTTCCCATAAACTCTAGTAATAGGTTAATCGGGCTTCCTTGGGATTTTGGTATTGAAGTAACAGTTCCTACTGTCTCTGCGCCAAATAATGTAACTTTTACTAGTTCCCCAATGTGGTATTTGTGCCTAAGTCCTCCGTCTGAATTGATGTTTGCTACTCTAGAACGTAATTCTTCGATTAAATGTTGCGGTACTACTGCTATATCTCCACCAAAAGTTACCCATCCGTACACATGCGGCAGTAAATATACTGGGTGCGCGTTCCTAGAGTTAAGGGCTCTGCGTGCAAATACATAACCGGAAAAAAGAGGTGTGTAGTCGATTTTATCTGCGATTGGGATTATGACTCGAGGGCAATATGCTTCAAAACCATTTGCAATAAGTTCTTCAACAGCGAGCCGTTCAGATCTAGGCATTACGCGGAGTATATGCCATTCTACATGATCCGTATTTTCAGCTATTCCTTTCAACACTTCACTGTCCCTGCACACATAACTGACTACTAGTTCGCTAACTAGTTATTTAAATATAAACCGTATGACGTTTCAGATACTGCAACTCACTTATCTTTAAGACCTGGGCCTATGGACTGACTTTTTGCAATTTCCAGAATCTGATAAATCTAGCGGCAATTAATAATTCATGAGTTACCATAACGCTTAACATTAGCAGTATTTTACCGGGTACCTTGAATAGTAGCAAGCCAGTCTAGTGGGCATTAGACAGGAATGGTTTTAGGACTATCATTAACTAGTAATGATAGTCCTTACCCAAGATTGATTTTCAAGATACCAGTTAACGGTTTGTTTGATACCTTCTCTGAGGTCAGTTCGGGGTTGCCATTCCAGTAAATCCTTGGCTTTCGAGATGTTTGCCCAGGTATTCTGGACGTCCGCTGGATGTCTTGGAAGGTATTGTTTTTGTGCGGATTTATGCAAGCATTCTTCTATTAATGAAATACAGGTATTTACTGAGACGGGTTTGTCCGAGCCGAGATTAATTGTTTCATAACCTAGTTGTTTCAGGGATAGTATTGTTCCTTTGGCAATATCATCAACGTAGGTAAAATCTCGGGTCTGTTCTCCGTCTCCAAAAATGGTTATGGGGATTCCTTCGGCAATCCATTGTATGAACTTGAATATAGCCATGTCAGGTCTGCCCGCAGGTCCATATACTGTGAAATATCTAGGTATTGTTATGTCTATGTTATATAGGTGGTGGTACGTGTAGCATATTGCTTCTGCCGCTTTCTTGGAAGCCGAGTATGGCGAGAGTGGGGAATTAGTGTCAGTGGTCTCTTGTAATGGTTGTTGAGATTTGTCTCCGTACAAACTTGAAGTTGATGCAAGGACAAACTTTTTGATATTAAAAGTTCGGCACATCTCAAGTAGGTTCACTGTACCAATTACATTAGTTTCATAATACTGCAGAGGTTCTATGAGTGACTGACGAACTCCTGCTTTTGCAGCGAGGTTTATTACTGCATTTATATCATTATTGAATATATACTTGAGGGTGTTTGCATCACGTATGTCTGCGATATGGAAGTCAAACATGGGGTCGTTCTTAAATTGGTCTACCCTCCAGTTTTTTAAGCGTTCATCGTAGGACTTATTTAAGCTGTCAATTCCGATGACCGAGTGTCCGTTAGATAGTAATGTGTGGGTAACTTGTGACCCTATTAAACCTGCGCACCCGGTGACTACATACCTGCTCATTTAGATTTCCTCTCGCTTTCTGAAACTAAGTCTATGACAGTGCTGATAATGAGTTTTATGCAGCTTTTGTATGGTTTAGATAGCGCTCAAATTTAGGATTGGTTAGAATCGAGTTATGTCGGAGTTTTGGGAGATCAGACAAAAACTCCAGTCATGTATTATTCTTGTGGCGTTGGTAAAGAGTCGTTTTCTATCGGATTCGGGTGTTCGGGTATTGTTTGCACTGAGTTCAACTGTCCACGTTCTTAGCGAATCATCAGAGTTAATTGGTATCATTATATCGGGTTCGTAATCTATGAATTTCGCCACAAATCCCTTGGCAGATACCAACTCTGATACCGTTTTTTTTGAATGTACATTCCATCCTGGCTCTAGGTTGGTTTCACCGCTCTTTTTTACTCGCATCAGTAAATCGTAGGGCAGGGGGTTAAATATGCCATAAAGGATTGCGCATCCATTGGGAGCTAGTCCTTCTAGTATTCTTTCTACACAGGTGAGATCATCAAATATGCTATGTACACCTAACATAGTTATAACGTCGAATTCAGTCTTATGGATATCAGCTATATTAATTTGCTTGTCAGTGATGTCTGCTATATTGAATGTGCACTCTGGAAATCTAGTTCTGGCCGCATCTATAAGTTCAGGCATTACGTCGGTGCCGTAAAGTTTAACTTCAATATCAATCAAAACACTTGCTGCGTATCTCAGGAAATCTCCGGCAGCGCATCCGATATCCAATAGTCTTAACTCTGAATCACTGTGTGCATGAAGTCTTCGTATTATGGAAATAGTTTCTTTAAAATATTCTTTTGGGTTTGAAAATTGGTCTTCTGTCGCATACAGCAAGTCATGAGTTCTATCTGAATCTTCAAAATACATAGTTGTAATGTCCCGATATCAGAATGTGGGCAATGTTGATCCTAAATTGTAGTCAGTATATTACCTCTAATCAAAGTAGGCTACCTATTGTCTGTATGCTTCGCAGACATCAATATTAATCCTTCAAACACTTGAACTTGTATGCACCTGAGATGGGTTGTCATATCTCTGCACTAGTGTTTGTCTTGTCCGATGCAGTATGGCATATAATGTCTGAATCGCTAGTGGATGCTGTTAAGATCGTATAAACTTGCAACAGCATTCATATAGATAACTGGTCGATTCCGTTTTAGTAATAATGACGTGCGAATATTTCTGGGAGTCCTAGTATCCTAAGATCTTCGAATTGTATTCCTATTACTAAATTTGGCCCAAGTCGAGCTATCAGCTGGATGCATATATCTTGCTTCTCATTTTATTGGTACGGCTGGGACACCAGCTACTATACTATTGCTTATTATGTCTTCAAGCACTACGGACCCAGCTCCCACGATTACATTAGAACCTATTTGAATGTTTTGTAGGATAGTGGCACCAGCTCCTATATGAGTATTTTCGCCTATGTGGACAGTTCCACATAGGCGTGCACCGGTAGCGATGTGCGAGTGGCTCTCAATTATGCAATCATGTTCTATTATCGAACCAGTATTTATTATTACGTTAGATCCAATGGTGGATCCATGATTTATTATTGAGCCTGGTAAAACTTGAGATCCTGGCCCTATATCTATTGCCTCTGAACATATGCTGTTGATATGGATAGCTTTTATAGGTTCTAAGCCATATTGAATGCCAAGTTCGAACAACCTTCTCCGCAGTTGATTGTTTCCTGTAGAGCCTACTCCTACAATGAACGCGTTCGCTCCTTGAGACACCAGTTTAGGTATAACGGAATCGTCCCCGATAACGGGGATTCCTAGTATATTGGTGTTCCATTTATCTTTTTCGGGATCCAGAATCCCGATGATCTGCACTGATCTTCTGGAGGATATTGTGTCTATTAAAACCTTAGCGTGTCCGCCTCCTCCGATAATTAGGCATTTAATGTTTGAACTAGATTGATGCATGATTAAAAAATGTTAGCAGGTATGTATGCTCGTTTTATATCTGACCTGATTGATCGATGGTTTGCTACTGTTTGCTATCCTTTAATATAAGGTTTGCTAAGTGCATTTCCCAAGCATAATCAATGTCAAGCGATCTTTCAATTGGCATTATATATGGATAGGTATTATCGTTGTAGAATGTCTGCTTATCCAAAAGCAGTTGCGATCTTGCTACATATAAAGCCCCATTCAATGTATAGGACAACGGCATGTCTTGGCGCCTGTTGTATACGGCATCAGATTCAATTAGGCCTTTCAGTCTTCCATCTACTATTTTCTTGCTGAGATATGGATGTGGTTGTGAGGGATATACGCTTACTACTCCATCAGCGTTATTATCTATTAATATTTTCATTGCTTGGTCTATGTCATCTGCTGTGCGAAGAGGGGAAGTAGGCTGTAGCAACATTGTGTAGTCAGGATAAAAATTACGATGCGCCTGAACCCATAATAAGGCATGCAACAGCACGGGATAGATTGTCATATCGTCGACAGCCAGTTCGTTAGGCCTGATGAAAGGAACATCCGCTCCTAGTTCTTTTGCAATTTGTGCAATTTCTAAGTCATCAGTGGATACTATAACTTGGTTAGACGATAAATAATGTGATTGTTGGGCAGCTCGTATGGTATATCCAATGAGTGGTATGTCGTTAAGAGGGAGTATGTTTTTTCTAGGTAAACCCTTAGATCCTCCTCTGGCTGTTATAACTGCTAGAACCGTGGGGTGAATATCAGGCATTATAAACTTACGTTCTCCAACCTATTGGTTATCGTTTTTGATCACTTAAGAATTCTAGTAATGGTTTAAACTCTAGCCCGTCTCCAAATAATATGCCGCCTTGCGTACAGTTAATAGTTGTACCGTCTGTTTGCTGATTCATGTTAAGAAACACTTGGCGGTACCAATAATATGTAGGGTCGGTAAACCAATGTTCTTGTGTATATGGGTTGAAAACGTCTATAAATGCATCTTCGATCTGGTCGCCAAACAAATCTAGAGCCTCTTTATAATATTGCGTTTTGTTTAACGGAGTGCCTGGAGCGTATCCAAAATCCATGCCAACGAGTGCAATTTGGGTTTTCTTCAAAATCGCACGTGCAAATACCCATGCAGAAGACCCTGTATTGCCTCCAGTAGCCAAGCATGGAGCATGATTTATGTCGTATGCTTGACGCGATATGCTGTCCTCTGTATCGATATCATCGTAAAGAGGATTCCACCAATACAATTGCATGCCGGAGCTTATGCATCTGTCCCGTACAGATCTTGAAGAACAGGTTGCTATTATGCACTTTATGCGATGTGCATTTTGGTTTAGCAGTGTGATAACTTCACTATTTCTTTCTAATTCTTTTTCCCCAAAATGGGGATCTAAATCCTGACGCCTATAATAATCGTCTTGGGCTAGTGCAGCATTATCTAGATCTGGATCTCCAAACCAGCGCACTATTCTAGTTGGATGTGGATCTAGTGTAACCACATAATCTGGAATTAAACCATTCCTTAAGCAGTATGGCAGGGCTCCGTCAGCACATACTATGGTGCCTGCGTATTGTGTTTTGAGTATGTCCGCTACTGGATTTTGCAAGTGCAAACTTGGTCCCGCCGCTATTATTATTGCGCTTTGTGAATCTGGTTTTACATCGGCTACGACATCGTTTACGGTGTGGTCCATAAATGACAGGTTATTGTAAGTGTTCTCCAATGCTGTCGGAACAGATTTCGTTAAGGTAAGAGCTGGTATTAGGTCTACTAGTTCCTTGGCTAGATCTTTCATTCAAAACTCCGACGACTAAAGTATTTAGTTAAGGCACGTTTCATTTCTATGCCGGTTACTCTTAGATAAGTAATTCTCTGCAGAGCATAAAAGCTTCTGCGTACGGGACTCCGACAGTTATCCCTCTATATCGTGATAATGCTCGTATGCCTTCAAGGGACCGTGGGTGTGGTTCATCTTGTAATTCAGATTTATATAGTGCCATGATCCTGAGTTTGTGCTCTATAAATTCTGTCACATCATTGAACACGTTGGGGACGAAATTAGCATCTATATGAGGTATATTCGCTTCTGTTGATGACAACGTCTCAAAGGCCAGTACGCGTGTCACATCGAAATACGACATGTAAGACGGTTTCAATACCGACATAGTTGATCTGTATACGATTTGGTGCTCTGTGTGAGTGTCACCTCCGTATACGGTGTAGACTTGATCAGGACGTATACGGTCTATACAACCTCTAATATCTTCAATTATGTTAGTTAAAGGTATCGTTTCCATACGAGTAGACGGATGTTCAAGCCGCGTCAAACTTGTGACATTGTATGCCTCAGCGACACTTTTTACTTCCTCGGATTTTTCTTTTATAGTTTTGGCATCCCATTGGGGGCTGGTGGGTTTGGTTGCTATTAGCCAGTGAATGGAATCCCCTGACGCATGGTGTTTTAGCAGTGAAGCCCCACATCCAAGGGTTTCATCATCGGGATGTGCAGATATTACCAATATTTTCATAGTCAAGTTTCCATATAAGAGCCCGAGGAAAGCGTATTATTGTCATCTACATCGTATTCTAACAGTTGTAATGGTACTGATCCTGTAGTGACGCAAAAAACGTCTTTCACTGGTTCAAATATGAGCCCAGGAATTGATCTTTGGTATTGAGCCGGAATATCTTCAGCGTTTTGTATTTGACTTTTCCAAATAGTTATTTTTCTCTCATTGTAATACGAATGGGCTCCTACATACGGGTGTGTCAATGCGCGTACAAGATTATGTATTACTTTTGCTGGTAGTGACCAATGGATTAACCCATCTGCCTCACTTCTTTTTCGGAGGTAGGTCGCCATTTCTGTAGCTTGCCTCGTGCCAATCAATGGCCCTACAGTCATTTTGTCCAATAAATCTGGTATAGCTTTAGAAGCAAGAGTTTTTATTTTGGTGTATAACGTTCCTGAGTCGTCCCATTCAGTGATGGGAAAAGATTCTTGCCATAGAATATCGCCATCGTCGATTCCCTTATCTAGATATAGAAACGTTAGCCCTCCTGTTTCTTCATTATTTATTAGACTCCATATGAGTGGATGTCTTCCACGATTCTTGGGAAGTAATGCTGGATGTGAACCGATAGAACCTATTTTAGGTATCGATAATACTTCTGTAGACAGTAATTGCGACCAACCAAAAATAAAGAAATAATCCGCATTTAATTCTTTAAGCTTTTTTACTGAACTATTGCTGTTTATGTTATTTACACTGTGGTAGGGAATGTCATAGTTGATAGCCGTGTGTGATAAATCTACATAGTCGGAATGCCTAGATGCACGTTTTGGGTCGAGACCGATGACAGCGACAATATTGGATTGATGCTTAATGGCTTCTAATAAACAATGATTGCTGAAATCAACAGCCCCGATAAATGCTATTCTAGGTCCTTCAGTAAGATTTATCATGTTTTGCCTACTAGTTTACCGAATGGAATTTTTTCATTATCAAAGATTTTGTCAAGTCGAGTGACTTTAAACATGAAACGATCTCTTCTGATGCGGTGCCGTTTCCATACGGATTTTTTATGTTTTTAATCGTTTCTATGAAGGCGGGATTGGTTGCTTTTTCAATGGCGTTTACTATTTCAGATTTTGAGCAAAGAGTGTCAATTACATTTTCACCGTGAATTCTTCCAGACTGTCTTTCTCCAATGTTAACCACTGGTAACTGGAAGGATGCTGCTTCAATGATACCACTTGAAGAATTCCCGACCATGGCTAATGAATATGACATGAGACTAAAATAGTTTTTTAAACCTAAATTTCTTACACATTGTGAGTTGGAGTGATCTCTAGTGTAGGATTCAATCGCATCTACAATGCTCCGATTAGCGGTATCAGCATTCGGATATGTGAAGATTACATTCCTGTTTGATTCTTCCAATGCTGAAAGTAATTCCGAGATATGTTCTTCAGTATCTTTGTACGCCAACGTAACGGGATGAAATGTTACGAGTAGGAATGGATCTTTGGTATCCATGCCTACAAGCTTAGATAGTTGGTCATGTTCATTTAATGTTAATGATTTTAAGTTGTCTAGGGAAGGTGCTCCTGTTGTGATAACCCTCCAAGGTTCCTCTCCCATTTGAATGATACGATTGGAATATGCTTTGGTAGACGTAAAATGCAAATGGCTCATTTTAGTTATGCTATGTCTGATCGCCTCATCAATAAGCCCTGTTGTAGATTCGCCACCATGTATATGACAAATAGGTATGTTGAAAGGGAGAGCTGCTATTACAGCAGCTAGCATTTCGAATCTGTCCCCTAATACTATAATAAGATCTATTTCAGTAGTATCGGAATACAGCTGTGAGAACCCGATCGTGCCAATACCTATGGACTTAGATATAGCGGAAGGATTATCTGAGGATATCAACATGTCTACTGTGGCGTGTACTGAAAAGCCGTCAGCCTCGATCTGGTGAATTGTCATTCCAAACTCATGTGACAAATGGCTTCCAGTAGCTATCAAGAAAAGTTCAAGCTCGGAGTCTTGAGTAATTCTATCAATGAGAGGTTTGTATATGCTGTAATCGGACCTTCCTGCTGTTATAACCGCTATTTTCCTCATGTCACATCATCCCAAGTTAACATAGTTCCTTGATTCAATGATTTGACTAGCCGTTTGCCAATGATATTTGGTATCTCGCTTGGATAAATTCCTCCTGCGGGTCTCATTGATATAAGGTCGGATTCAGTCAGAACCTCTCCTGCATTCTTGGACGTCTTCAAATAGATACTCTTACGTATTATGTGTCGATTGCTTAGTTCTGACGCCGCGGGTGCTTTTATTCCGTTTCCAAAGGATAGTTCTATATTACGTATGGCTGTAATTAGGTTTTTAAGTTCTTCTGGTTCTAGAGAGGCCTGGTGGTCCGGACCGGCCAGGGTTTTGTCGAGTGTGAAGTGCTTTTCGATAATACATGCGCCCATAGCAACAGCGGCTAATGGTACTTCAAGTCCTGTAGTATGATCAGAAAATCCTACTGGCAAACCGAAATAATTTCTAAGAGTCTCCATTGCATTTAAATTAATATCAGGAGGCTCAGCAGGATAGCTTGAGGTGCAATGGAGCAGCATTATGTCATGATTGCCGGTTTCGAATATAGTATTAACAGCTGTATGAATCTCTTCAAGATATGACATTCCTGTGGACAGAATTATAGGCTTTTGTTTACTACCGATATGTTTTAGCAAAGGGAGGTTTATCGTTTCACCCGACGGGATCTTATAAGCCGGAACATCTAAACTACATAGTAGATCTACGCTAGACTCATCGAACGGTGACGAAAGGAAGATAATATTCTGTGACTCACAATAATGCTGTAATTCTTCGAAAGCTTCTTTGGGCAATTCGAGTTGCCTGAGCATGTCAGTCTGAGATTCTTCTTCATTAGTGGTGATTGTCTGGTATTCTGCTTTGGGTGCGCCAGGGCTTGCTAGAAGATCTGTGTTGAACGTTTGAAATTTGATCGCATCTGCTTTGGCTGTGACTGCAATGTCGATAAGTTTTTTTGCGTTCTCGACATTTCCGTTGTGATTAACCCCTGCCTCTGCTATAACGAAGCAAGGATGCCCTGTTCCGATACTTCGTCCATAGATTTCCATCGATTTGATTTTAGGAGAATCCTGTGCATCCCGATAAATGTTTGTCATAACGTTAATCTATTTATCTGATAACGAACTAGTTCCGAGTTCTATGGCTTGGGTCGGATTTGTGTGGAACGAGAATTTATCTCCAGTCCCAAGCTTTGCGTGGTGAACAAAATCTGGGATTATTGGCTCTCCGTGTCTGGATCTCCATATCTGTTCGTATTCTCTGATTCTTTTTACGTCGCGGTTGACCATTAATTGCCGAAGCCCTAATAGTTCTACCGCATTGAAATTCTCGCTAATGACTGCTGTAATACGCGTAGCATCACCCAAATCGAGCAGAAATGCTTCAAGGTCCCCATTGTATTGTGCCAGTATTTTGTCTTTATATGTGTAATACCACTCAGACCCTGGATACGGAGTAGCAAAAAATGGTACTAGCTGTATGCCCATACGATCCCAGGCATTGACGCTATCTACTATGCTATCAAAGAATTCATCGGGAAATCCTATCATTTGGTTGGGTATAGGCCGAATGCCGGCTTCTAGAGTTAGTTTAAGTGACTTTTCGTTTTGTGTTGCGCTAGTACCTTTACCGAGATTCTTGAGAATTCTATTGGAAAAAGATTCATATCCGTATAATAGCTGACTGCATCCTGACAGGTATAGCTGATGGAGAAGCTCAGGTTTTATCAGTGTGGCGTGGCTAGTTCCACCCCAGTGTACTCCCTCAATGCAAGTGTCCGGATGATGAGGTATCCCTTCCCTTCGACAAGTAGGTTGCAACCCTTCAGATATCCATAAATCTGTTATTTCATTTAACCATTTCCATCTACTGTGAGCATTCATGGTCATGAGATTTTCATCTAGGAAAAGAACGAAATCAACTCCATACTCAGATTGCGCATGCTTGACAAGGTCCACTATATAGCGGGCGCTATGCCATCTTATATTTCGGTCATAAGTGAAATTTACATTTCCGCCATCTGGACCATCGGTGTAATTCAAGTCTCCAGATATTCCTAAATGAAAGCAGAATCGGCATATAAGGGAGCATCCATAACTTGCGTTTATATCTAATCTGCGTTTTGAAGTGAACGCTTCTTCACTGTATAGTAAACTGCTATTAGCCCAATATATATCTAATGGGAACATTTCCCATGCTGGATATGGGAGGTCATCCAGGTTTTGGATCAAATCTCTTGGCGGGGTCAGGACAACTCTACCATCGTCGTTGCGGTAGATTATTCCTTTGATTTCTGACCAGTTTCTATTGTTATTATCAATGTGATTGATAAGTTCAGGGAATGTGACGAATGATTCCCCTATTACTCCGACATCTATCTCAGGCATTAACCCCATGATTTCTCGTGGGATGCTTGTAATAAATCCCCCTCCCGCAATTAATACTGCTTGAGGGGCGAGGAGTTTGCTGAATTGAGCAGTCCTTTTCAGATTCCCATAAGCGGTTGTTATTCCCCCAAGGGCGACAACGTCCCATGCGTCAGATTGCAATGCGGTCTTTAGAGCATTGTCACCGAGTCTCCATGCATTTGCGTCGTACACTTGAACATAGTGGCCTGCTTGATTAGATATGGCGGCCAGAAGAGCCAAGCCATATGGAACATGTTTTGGGTCATCCTCTTCCCGAACGACTGGATTAATGAATAAAATTTTGGCCATAAAACTCCGGCTTCTTGGTGTCCGAATTTTCTGCACATGGGTCGGATATGTTATTCTGTGTCAGAATCTGTAAAATCTCCATCCCATATGAGACTCCCTGATTTCGATACGAAGCAGATGCTACCGCCAAGTTTAGCTAATGCGTTTTCTTCAAATTGCTCTGTTAAGCTTTTAGCCGTCTTGGCATGTTGTGTGTCGTTATTGTTGTTATTAATATTGTAGTTGCCTTTTAGAAAATCTGGCATATTATCCTCCGTCTAACTGGTCTTTTGGGATTTAATCAACTTCGCGCTCCGCCACTAGTAATTATACTCTACATTATATTATCAGCTACGGAGCTATGACTACGACGTTAGCTGATTTACTGAGGGTCTCTTGTAATATTCCAGCGTTAATTTCTTGGTACTCTCGGTTAGCTTAATATCTAATTTATAAGTCTATTTATAGCTTAGCTGTTGATACGAGTCATCTGGGTAACGTACGCCGCAAAGTGATTATGAGGCGCCTAACTTTGAATGATACGATTGGTTCTCCGGATTAGTGGTCTCTGGAACTTCATTGAGTTACCATAACCTAAGTTGTTTATATTTTACTGAGTAGTTTAGCTAGTAGCAAGGAATTCTGTGCCAAATAAAACTATTTATTAAAAATGCGTACTAGTTTTCATATGTAGTTAATTTGTAATAGATCCAGATGTCTGGCTATGTTCATAGCGAGTTATTGTTAGTATAAATTTTGATGCTGCAGATTATTGGATAGGATATAATACCAAGATTCTCCCGGAGGGTATGATATGGATAATAGTGAGTTGAGACTTACTGAGCTTTCACATTGCGCCGGTTGAGCCGCAAAACTAAGCTTAGAAGATCTGGTCGAGATCTTAAAGAATGTTCCAGTTTTGCAGCATCCGAACTTGTTGGTTGGTACTGAAACAGGAGACGATGCCGCAGTCTATAAAATCAACGATGAAACTGCTCTTATATTGACGGTGGACTTCTTCCCGCCCATAACAGATGACCCTTTTGAATATGGTGAAATAGCAGCGGCTAACTCCCTAAGCGATATTTATGCTATGGGAGGGCAGCCGCTAGTAGCGTTAAATATTGTAGGCTTTCCTGCTAGTTTGGATAAAAGTATTCTTGGAGAAATGCTAAAAGGGGGCTATTCAAAGGCTAATGAAGCCGGTTGTTTGATAGCCGGAGGTCATACGGTAGATGATCCAGAACCAAAATATGGCTTATCGGTGGTTGGGATCGTGGAACCAGGCAGGCAGGTCAGTAACGCTGGAGCCAAGCCTGGCGATGTGCTAATTCTAACTAAACCTTTGGGAACTGGAGTAATCACCACTGCAGGCAAGCAAGGTAAAGTGACAGATGATGTTATGCAAGGTGCTGTAAAAACTATGGCTACGCTCAATAAAAGTGCTTCTATAGCTATGATGAAAGTTGGAGTTCATTCTGCTACAGATGTGACCGGATTCGGACTTATGGGGCATTTGCAGTCTATGGTTAGAGGCAGCAAAGTAACAGCGGAGGTTAGTTTAGACAATGTTCCAGTGCTTCCGGGGGTTTGGGATTTGCTAGATGCTGGAATCGCCCCTGGTGGGACCCATCGCAATCTACAAAGCGTAAGCAATACTGTCATATGGGAAAACTCTCTAGAAGAGAGAGAGCAATTACTGCTATGCGATGCGCAAACATCTGGAGGATTATTAATCGCGGTTCCCGCAGATAGGAAAAATGAGTTAGTGTCTGAACTTATAAATGAAGGTGTTTTTGGCGCGTCGGAAATAGGNAAGGTAACTGAATCGTCAGATGGCGTCATAAAAGTGAGTCGGTAACGTTAGGTAATCGACTTATTCAATTAGGGTTTGAATGTATAAANAATGGGGGGTTAACAGTGACACCAGANTATGGNTTGAAACGGCCTGAGCAAGTAAAAAANGCTCCCGACCAGGGATATGGAGACCGAGTTCCTCCGGGGCAATTTCTTAGTGAGAAATTTCCTGTGTTAACTCATGGACCAGCNCCAGATATCGATATGGAATTGTGGACGATCAAAGTGTTTGGTCTAGTTGAACAAGAATTAGAACTCAATTGGAATGGTTTTACAGGCCTTGACTGGGAATTAGTTACTTCGGATTTCCATTGCGTCACTCAATGGAGCTCTCTGGACAATACATGGGAAGGAGTTCGTTTCTCCACATTAGTTGATACTGCCAAGCCTAAGGGTAATGCAGCCTATGTTATGGCGCATTGTTACGGTGATTACACGACAAACATTCCACTAGATGTTTGTTTGTCCGAGGGATTTCTAGCACATAAGCGAAATGGTGAAGAATTGGGTAAAGACCACGGAGGCCCGCTACGGCTTATCATTCCAAGTAGATATGCTTGGAAAAGTGCGAAATGGGTTAATGGCATTGAATTGCTGGCTGAAGATAGCCCGGGGTTTTGGGAGCAACGAGGCTATAGTAATAATGCGGATCCATGGAAAGAGGAGAGGTTTTGGCCTGAGTTGAAAAAATAATTATTAATCTGCCTTTAAATTAAAAACGAGTCGCCTCTGATTAAAGAGGTGACTCGTTTTGTTTGTAGATTTGCTTGGTATGTGTCAGTCTATCTGCTCTTATCGGTTAAATATTTGAGATATCCGCATTGGATGCAGTCTAGATACGAACCGTACATATCCCTAACTTGGTGTAAATCACCATGGCATTTTGGGCACGCCTTGAATTGTATGTTTTGATCCACTTTCTGTTTTTAATCCTCACTTAATCTTGTTAACTTGCATCAAGCAGATTGATGCGATAGAATAATACAAGTTGATACGGATTGTGTCAACTTGTATTATTCTAAACTAGCATGTGCTAATTGGAAAGTGATTGAGTGATGCAGAATAGAATTAGGACAGAAAACTCGGTGGGGTCAGTTTATTCTGATATGTTCCCTCCACCATTACCAAATGATGCTGCCCTACAAGTTGAGCAGACTACCGTACGTAATAGGGAGCCGTATACAGAAGAGATCCGTGTTGAAGGTGTCTACATTATAAGTGTAGCAGCTAGAATATTGGAGATGCATCCTCAGACACTCAGAAAGTACGAACGCTTAGGATTAATACAACCTCAGCGTACCAATGGAATGTTGAGACTGTATTCCCAAGAGGATATAAGCAAAATACTGTTAATCAGGCATTTGATGGAAAATCTAGGTTTAAACCTTGCCGGTGTAGAATTCGCCCTTGCCTTGGTCGCTAATTTAGGTACTCTGAGAAATAGATTGAGATCTGTGACTTCAAATGATGATGTGAAAAAGTTTATAGATGATGAAATCTCTGCGGTATTTAAAAGCATGAATTTAGTTGTACAAGAATAGAATTAAAAGTGTTGGAATAATATGGTTAATGAGTCGGAAGACATGCTTGATAATGTGACATCTGAAGCTCAATCTGATGTCGAAAATGGTATCGAAGATCCCCAAACTGAGGATGATCAGGTGGTTGATGTGGCCCAGATGCTCGCTGAATTGCAAAAATCCAATGATCAGAACTTGGATATGGCTCAAAGAGCTCAGGCTGAGCTAGCAAATTACCGTAAACGTGTTGATGATGAGCGATTTACTCAACAACAATATGCAAATAGCAGGCTAATCATCCGGCTGTTGCCAATAGTGGATGAACTTGAGATGGCTTTGGAGCATTCGGGAGACATGGAAATTGATACTGCTTGGCTTGAGGGAATTAAACTGATACATAGGAAAGTGTTACAGATGTTGGAATCTGAAGGATTGAACAAGATAGAAGCTATTGGTCAGCAGTTTGATCCATTACAGCACGAAGCCGTCAGTACTGAGGATTCGAGCGAAGTAGAGACTGGTTACGTTTTGGCAGTACTAAGAAATGGCTACAGGTTGCATGACAGGATTATTCAACCGGCGCAAGTAGTTGTGGCACGATGATAATGAGATGCGTTTATCAAATAATGAAACAGATATCGGAGGAGAAAAATGGCTAAAGTCCTAGGTATAGATCTGGGAACGACTAATTCAGTAGCAGCTGTGGTAGAAGCGGGGGACGCCGTTGTAGTAGAAAATGCTGAAGGAGGTCGGTTGACTCCATCCGTAGTGGCAGTTAATCCCAAAAGTAACGAAAGATATGTAGGACAGACGGCTAAACGGCAAGCTGTAACAAATCCAGAGAATACAGTGTTTTCTGTCAAGCGCTTAATGGGTAGAAAATTCGAAGATGCTCAAGTGCAATCTACTTTGGGGAGATTGCCTTACGAGATTAAAAAAGCTGATAATGGTGATGCTCATGTTGAAATGGTAGGCGAAAGTTACGCGCCTCCCCAGATATCCTCTATGGTTTTACAGAAAATACGTCAGGATGCCGAAGCGAAGTTAGGTGAGAAGATTACGCAAGCGGTTATCACTGTGCCTGCATATTTTGACGATGCACAACGTCAGGCTACTAAGGATGCTGGTACTATAGCCGGCTTAGATGTGCTCAGGATTATTAATGAACCTACAGCTTCATCATTGGCTTACGGAATGGATGATAAGCATAAAGATGGTGAAGCCACGATAGCGGTATTTGATCTGGGTGGTGGTACTTTTGACATCACTATTCTTCAAATGGGCGATGGCTTGTTCGAAGTTAGATCTACAAATGGCGACACGTATCTCGGTGGGGATGATTTTGATGAGAAAATTCTCGATTGGCTAACTCAAGAGTTTTTGCAGGATACTGGCATAGATTTAAAAAATGACAAAATGGCACTGCAACGACTGAGAGATGCTGCTGAAAAAGCTAAGATAGAGTTGTCTAGTACGATCGAAACCGAAATAAATTTGCCGTTTATAACAGCGGATGCTAGTGGGCCACAGCATCTAATAAAAACATTAAGTCGATCAACACTTGAACAATTAGTTTCGGATCTGGTCAATAAAACCGAACAGCCGTGCAGGCAGGCATTGGAAGATGCTGGTATCAAACCGGATCAGGTTGATGACGTTATACTGGTTGGAGGAATGACCCGTATGCCGTCAGTGCAGGAAAAAGTCAAAGGTATTTTTAATAAAGAACCGAGTCGCACAGTTAATCCAGATGAAGCTGTAGCGATGGGGGCAGCAATACAAGGCGGTGTTCTTGCTGGAGAAGTGGATGACATAGTTCTTCTAGATGTTACACCGCTTACTCTTGGTATAGAGACTCTGGGTGGGGTTATGACAACATTGATTGATCGAAATACTACGATCCCTACCAAGAAAACAGAAACTTTTACAACGGCTGCGGATAATCAGGGTAGTGTGGACATACATGTTTTACAGGGCGAAAGGCCTATGTCTGCGGATAATAAATCAATTGGGAGATTTATTCTGGACGGGATACTCCCTGCTCCAAGAGGAATTCCACAGGTTGAAGTCACTTTTGATATAGATGCTAATTCTATTCTGAGTGTATCAGCGCAAGACAAGGGGACTGGCAAAGAGCAAAAAATAGTCATCCAGGCTAGTTCTGGTTTGTCTGATGAAGAAATAGAGAAAATGAAAGAAGATGCCAAAGCTAACGAAGAAGAGGATGCTAGAAAGCGCGTAGAGATTCAGACTCGTAACGAGGCGGAGTCGTTAGTATACAGTACTGAAAAACTTATTGAAGATAACGCGGATAAAGTTCCAGAAGACCTAAAATCAGATGTAGAAGGAAAAATAGTCGTCCTTAAAACAGCAATAGAGTCTAATGATGTTGCTCAAATGCAGACTGCTATGGGTGAATTGAGTACTGCAATGCAACAGATAGGTCAGGCTGTATATTCACAAGGTGGGGCAGCAGATTCTGATGTGCCATCGGATGGACAATCGGATCCAGGAGATGACACAGTAGAAGGTGAATTTAGAGAAGTCTAGGTAACCTACAAAACTGCCATTTACATTAGTGTGTTGTCATCTGATATAATTGGGATAGGCGCACCTAATCTTATCTGGCAGATAGTGGGTTTTGGAGAGTGATGATGAGCGCACAACCGGAAAGTACCGAACAGGAAGTAATTAGCACGGTGAATGATTACACAATCGACGGAGTCGAGCAACATCTAAGTCCGTTGCAATATCATTACCTGACCTTGTTGCAAAGACTGATATCTACTAAGAACAGTTATCAAACAGATCCTGAGTTAGAATCTTGGATGATGGATGCAATAAAAAAATCAGTATATTCTAGTCTTCGTGATTGTATTGAAGGTAACGTAGGTGACGTCGCAAAGGTTATGCTGCAAGAGGATGTTCAGGTAAATTAAATACATGTGCTAAAGGTAATAGACTATAAAATTAATTAGGGCGAGTGTATATCACTCGCCCTAATTAATTTTATAGGTAGGAAAACAATTCTTTTTTATATACTCAATACTCGTCTCAGCCGTATTATTCACCATATCCCTAATGTCATCAGTTAAGTCGATCTGAATTGTATCCCTCAACAAATTTAGGTTATGTCTTTCTGCGAAAGACTTGGGTATTTTATTTGGCAAATCTATCCCGATCATGTTGCCAAATGCTAAAGACCAACATCTTGCCACTGCTAATACGTCGTATCCTCCCCCGCCTAATGCTAGCAATGGTACATTAAACCCAATGATGTGTTGTACTATTTTTTCATATCCGTCTGAGGTGATATTCAGGTGGGTTAATGGGTCTGAGTGATAGGTATCTATTCCTAGCTGAGCTACTATGACATCTGGTTTGAATGCTTGGACGATCGGTATTACGGCTTGTTCAAATGTCCGCGCGTAAACAGCATCATTAGTGTATGGGGATAAGGGCAAGTTGATCGAATATCCGTCCGCATTGTCTGAGCCTGTTTCGTTGCTGAATCCTGTGCCAGGAAAAAGATATTCCCCTGATTCGTGTATTGAAATAGTTAAGACGTTGTTATTGGTGTAGAAAGCTTTCTGAACGCCGTCCCCATGATGGGCGTCGACGTCTATGTACGCTACTCTTTTTCCTTGATCAGTTAGATATTTAATAGCAATAGCGGGATCGTTAAAGATGCAGAAACCAGATGCGTAAGATCTCATTGCGTGATGTAAGCCTCCTGCTATGTTGAAGGCAATATCAACACTTCCGGAATTTATCAATTCAGCTGCTATCAACGACGCTCCAGTGCTTAGAGTAGCAGCTTCATACATACCCTGATAAACTGGGTTATCTCCACCGACACTGAATCCATATTCGTCAGTCATGAATTCCGAGGTTCTTCTACTCAAGCTCTGCACAGCTGCAATGTAATCTTGGCTGTGTATCAGTGATAACTCTTCTTTGGAGGCATTCCGAGGACATACTAATCTGACTGCAGATTCATTGAACACACCGTAGCTATTTAGTAAGTCGTAAGTATGTTGCAACCGAATTGGTCTCATTGGGTGGGTGTTACTGAGAACGTGCTGAGATAATATGCCGTTGTATAAGAATGCTGTTTTACGCATAGCTGCTTTTTATTTTACCTGTAGATTACAATCTAAATTTCCGTAATACTCTCTAGAAACTATTTATATTACAAACTTAATGAGTGGTCTATAGCCGAGTTTGGCTATGCTATACTCAGCCTAGAGTCGAGAAATATTATGCTAAGGAGAAAAATTGTCTACAGTATCGGGAATTGTCCTTGCAGGAGGGGAAAGTAGACGTCTGGGTAGGGACAAGGCATTGGAAATCATCGACGGTCAACATCTTATCGCGAGGGTCATAGACCGAATGCGAAAAGTATGTGATGAAGTATTAGTGGTAGTATCAAATGTTTCGAGATACCCGGCACAGACTATACCAACAGATGTAGAAACGGTATTAGATAAATATCCAGGCAAAGGTTCTTTGGGTGGAATCTATTCAGGGCTCATGTCTACAACAATGGAGTATGGACTAGTAGTAGCATGCGATATGCCATTCTTAAATTTGACTCTATTACAAAAGATAATAAATATGGGTAGCACCTTTGATATATGCGTACCAGTCTTGTCTGGCCGGCCTGAGCCTACGCATGCATTGTATTCAAAGAAGTGTCTTCCACATATGAGATGTCAGCTAGATATCAATGATCTCAAAATAACGAATTTTTTCTCCAAAGTCACCGTTAATTATATCGATGAGGCGATTGTAAAAACGATAGACCCTGACTTGCTCAGCTTTTTTAATATTAATTATCAGTCTGATTTAGATCGGGCGCTAGGTATTGTGAAGGCACAGAATTGAATCTTGAGAAATTACCTATGGTATCAGTAACTGTTGAAGTATATGGGACATTGAGACTTAGAACTAAACGAAAGTATATTTATGTGGAAATTCCTGAAGTCAGTGATAGGAAAGATCTTGCATTTGCGTTATCAAAAGTTTGTCCTGATCTTGTTGGTATTGCTATAAATAGCGACGCTACTGATTTTAACGATACGTACTCCATCAATTTGAATGGGCTAACATTCTTGGATAATGATAGCTTCCGTGTAATGAGTGGGGATTCGATCATACTCCTATCCAATCAGGCAGGAGGGTAAAAATGTACGGCTATCACGGTAAAGTTCTGGTAGTCGATCTATCGAGTGAATCTTCCTGGTGGGATTATATTCCTGAGGATGTATACCGGAAATATTTGGGAGGTATTGGACTTGGTACGTACCTGCTATACAAATATTGTCCACCTAACGCTAATCCATTATCTGAAAATAACCCACTCATATTTGCTACAAGTCCTTTTGTCGGGAGTAGGTTTACAACAACAAGTAAGTTTGCGGTATTGGCGAAGTCACCTTTGACGGGTTTTATCGGAGATTCTTTGTCATCTAGTCATTTTGCAGATGCTCTGAAAAATGCTTGCGGAGATGCTCTTATCCTATTAAATAGCGCGCAAAACTTTACACTTTTACATGTAGACAACGGGAATCCAGTATTTATAGATGCCTCTGATCTAGTTGGGTTAAGTACATTTGACACGGAGAAATCTGTTAAGAGCTTGCTCGGAAATGCTGTCAGAGTAGCTTCTATTGGTCCAGCAGGTGAGAATCAGGTTTTGTATTCTAGTATAGCCAATGATGGCGGACGCCAGGCAGGAAGGTGTGGCTTGGGGGCCGTCATGGGTTGCAAGAATATTAAGGCTTTAGCAATAAATGGTGATATCGAGACTCAGATATATGATCTCGAAGGAGTCGAACGTTACAGGCGAAAGATATCTGCTAAGAGCCTCGGGGAAGGTACTGATAAATATAGAAATATAGGCACGATGGCAAATGTTTCTTTATTTAATCGCTTCGGTATATTGCCAACAAAGAACTTTCAAAAAGCCACTTTCGAAAATGCAGATAAGATCAGCGGAGAGGAATTGGTTGAACGGCATTTTGAGAAGAATTCATATTGTTCAAATTGTACTATTGGATGTGAAAAACTTCTTGCGACTACTGACAACGGCAAGAAAAGTATCGGGCGTATGGAATATGAGAGTTTATTCGCGTTTGGGCCACTCTGCAATATAGAGGAACCTAATACTATAATCCGTGCGGCAAGATTATGTGATGAATTGGGCATGGATACTGTAAGTTGCGGTGCTACGATAGCGTGGGCTATGGAGTGTGACGAAAATGGCATTTCTATAGGTGATCAGTCTGACGATATGAAGCTTAGCTTTTCTGACTCTCAGGATTTGCTGAAAACGATATCTATGATAGGGCATCGGGAAGGGATCGGAGATTTACTCGCTTTGGGGAGCAAACGTGCCTCTGAAATAGTTGGCGGAGGATCTGATCACTGGGCGATGCATGTTAAAGGCCTAGAAATACCAGGCTACGAACCACGATCTCTAAAAACAATGGCACTAGGATTTGCGACAACCCCACGTGGAGCGTGTCATAATCGGTCCTCTGGATACGAAGCAGATTTGTCGGGAACAGTAGATAGGTTTAGAGCAGATGATAGTAGATCAGAGGTAGCAGTGGCTAGCGAAGATTTTACAGCTGTCTTGGATTCACTAATTTGGTGTAAATTTCTGCGCAAAGCCTTTGATGACTTTTACGCGGACTCTGCTCAGGCCTACGAATTGATTACAGGATTTGATATCACTCCGGATGAATTAAGATTGTGTGGGGAGCGAATAAATAATGCAAAAAAGATGTTTAACATTCGTGAAGGTTGGTGCCGTTCTGACGATACGCTTCCACATAGGATATTGAATGAACCTCTTCCTGATGGAGTAATGCCCGGGGTCTCATTGAGTCGAGAGGAACTCGACGCAATGGTCGAAGATTACTACGTTTCTCGTGGTTGGACTCATGATGGATTAATACCGTTTTCAAAGATATGCGAGCTCGGTCTAGATGAATTGTTGGTAAATTGAAGTTTGCTGATCATATATGGCAGTGGTGATCATATTGGAACGTAAAGAATTAAGGTCAATTTTAACGTCAAGTTTCCCCCGTGAAAAAACTTATTTATTGCCCGTTCTTCATTATATTCAGGATGAATTTGATTTCATACCTGAGTGGGCCCTCCAAATAGTTAGTTGGCACTTGAGGGTTCCGGCTAGTGAAGTGTATGGTGCAGCAACGAGTTACTCAGATATAAGGTTTGTCAGTAATGACAATCAAACGGTCAGAGTATGTTCAGGGTTGTCATGCTGGTATATGGGAGGAAAGGGTATATACGATCAGTTATGCTCTGACGTTGGTAACGAGGTATGTGTGGAAGTTACGAACTGTGCATTTACATGTTCTATGGCACCGCTAGTAGAAATAAGCGGACAATGGTTTTCTCGTTCCACAGTACAAAGCGTATTAAACCAGATTCTTAGAAGGTCAGACTAATATGGTGAACTCGATGGTTTCATCTTATGAACGAATGGTTTTTGATGCTGCTACTAGGGTAGAGGAATATAAAAAGGATAGAACTAGGATATTAGTTCAGGTTGGTCAATGTAGTGTTTCTGTAGGAGCGTATTCATTAGCGTATGAGTTGCAGCGCAGTTGGAATGAACCAGGTATTGATATCGTAACAACGGGATGTGATGGTGCGTGTTTCGCGGCTCCGCAAGTGATAGTCCACCATACATCTGGAGATGTCTCTTACTTCCAGAATGTTGATCATGAGAATTTGGAAGTAATCCGGGATTCAGTGCTGAATAACGGACATACCAAGCCTAGTTTTGACCTAGAAAATTTCTTTTCGCCTCAGCATCTCAGCCTGATGTCCGGTATCGGAGAAACAGATCCTAATTCTCTGGATGAATATTTGGCTATCGGGGGTTATAACGGTCTACTGAAAGCTTTATGCGTGACACCGACTGAAGTGATACTAGAAGTATCCCAATCAGGGTTGCTAGGCCGAGGAGGGGCGTATTTTCCTACATCGAGAAAATGGGAGACTGCGCGAAATACGGATTCACTAGAAAGATTTTTAATAGTAAATGCTGAGGAAGGTGAGCCAGGGCTATTCAAAGATAGGCATATATTGGAAGGTATGCCTCATCGATTGTTAGAGGGAGCGTTGATAGCTGCGTATGCTAGTGGATGTTCCAAGTGTTACGTTTATGTGAATGCTGAAGCTCATTTGTCAGTACAAAGACTTTCTGAAGCTATTAAATCTGCTCAGGATGCTGGTCTGATTGGAAACCATATATTAGGGTCTGACTTTAATTGTACTGTGGAATTGAGGACAGGAGCAGGAGGGTATGTTTGTGGGGAAGAAACTACACTAATCAATACTATGGAAGGCGTTAGAAGAGAACCGAGACTAAAACCACCGTTTCCGGTTGAGGTAGGACTGTTTCAGAAACCAACTGTAATAAATAACGTTGAAACATTAGCAAATGTTCCTGGTATTTTACTCAATGGGGCAGCGAGATTTGCTCAGATAGGCCTTCCAGAAGCCACAGGTACCAAACTATATAGCCTTAGTGGTTCCGTATGCCGTCCGGGTCTTATCGAACTGCCTATGGGTGTCTCACTTAGTCAGATTGTAATCGATGTTGGAGGTGGAAGCCTTCCGGGGCGATCAGCTAAGCTATTGGCAGTTGGAGGGCCTTCCAGTGGAGTGTTGCCTATTTCAGAAATTGATACTCAAATGAAACCTGGATGGTTGCACAAGAGCGGTGTGGTGATGGGTGGAGGAGGAGTGATTGTGTTGGATGAAGCAGTCCCGGTACAGGACGTGGTTAGATCTCTTGCTCAGTACAATGCTTCAGAGTCTTGTGGTAAATGTACACCGTGTCGTGAAGGCACGCCTAGGGTGGTTGAAAAGTTATCGGGATTAGCCGACGACGATGATTCTATCCACATAATTCGTGATTTAGAGCTACTGTCTGATATTTTGGCTGGAGCTTCCTTGTGTGGATTAGGGCAGATGGCAGGAAATATAGTAAAAAGTGGTCTCTATTTCTTTAAAGATGAATTAACTGGGCGCAATGAGAATGTGTGAAGATCGTTCGCAATGGAACAGATAAATAATAAAGAGGTTAATATTATCGGAATGATTGGCGTTTCAAGAGAGGCGTCAATTAATTCTGGAGCCAGTTTAAGCGTTTTTGGCGGAGGTATAAATCCAGGTGGTGAAGTATTGCCTGGAATAGACCCTGACTATATAGCAGAATTTGCTGAAACTCATGAGAAGTCCGGTTTTGATATGGTTTTAACAGGATATTCTTCCACTACTCCGGATGGGTTTGAAGTTGCAGGATTCGCCGCATCCAAAACTGAAAAGTTGGGTTATTTGATCGCTCATAGACCTGGTTTTATTGCACCTACATTGGCCGCCAGAAAAATCGCTACACTTGATCAACTTACGAAGGGTAGGATAGCCGTACATATTATATCTGGTGGTAGTGATATAGAGCAGAAACAGGATGGTGACTGGTTGGACCATGATTCTCGTTACAGGCGTACTGACGAATATATTTCAGTGCTTAAAGATATCTGGTCGGGAGTAGAACCATTAGACCGTGCAGGGGAATTTTATTCGTACACAGGTGCGATGAGCACGGTTTCTTGCTATCAACAACCTCGTGTACCCTTGTTTTTTGGAGGAGCGTCCTCGGTCGCTCTAGAAATCGGGAGTAGACAGGCCGATTTCTATGCTTTTCTTGGCGAACCTCTAGAGGTTATTAAACAACGGATAATTGATATCAGAAAACGTGCTAGGCAGCACAACAACGATATCAGATTCAGCATATCCTTTCGGCCAATAATAGGAAATACTGAATCTGAAGCATGGCAGAAGGCACATGACATATTGAATAAGGTTAAGATCGCAACTCAGGGAAGAATAGCACCAGGTCAATCTGCACGCGCGCAGTCAATGTTATCACAGAGGTTAGTTGACTTTGCAACGGAAAAAGATATATATGATCAGCGATTATGGATGCCTATCGCTTATGCTAGTGGTGGGTCCGGAAATACAACCTGTCTGGTAGGTACTGCAAATCAAGTAGTAGATTCGCTATTGGAATACTATAAAGCCGGATGCACCGCTTTTATACTGAGAGGATTCGATCCTCTTGTTGATGCACTCGAATATGGAAAAGACTTAATTCCTTTGTTACGTGAGCAGGTAGCTGCTGTTAACAAATTGAAATCATAAGTAAGTGATTTAATATATGACAATACATTTAATGCTCGATGGTCAGAAAGTTAGTATAAAGGAAGGACAATCAGTACTGGATGTTATCAACGTGTCTGGTACTTTTATCCCTCAATTATGTAAAGATCCCGATATGAAACCGATTGGTGCTTGTCGGACATGCATCGTGGAAATAGATGGTATTCGGGGCATGCCAGCATCGTGTTCAACACCTGCCGTCAACGGTATGGTAGTTTCCACCAACAGCCCTAGTGTCCAACGGATTCGAAAGGGAATATTGGATTTAACTCTTGGTATGGTCGGTGATGGCACAGAATTAGGTTTGCTTCGACAGGCTTGTGACAAGTATGGCTTGTCTTCTGGCACTTGGGTGGCCAGATATAGGGAAGACACTGATACTAGCAATCCTGTTTTTGATATCAGTATGGGCGCTTGCATACTGTGCGCCAGATGCGTTAATGCTTGTCAGGATTCACATCAGTTCATTGGTGCCATAGATCATCTGGGGGCTGGGACAGAAAGTAGGATTGGGACATTTATGGACAAACCTTTAATAGAGTCTATATGTACGACTTGCGGTCAATGTCTTTCCGTATGTCCAACAGGCGCGATACATCCCAAGTCAAGCTTGCCTAGGCAGAGATCTGGCAAAGAAGCATTACCGGTTTTGAATACCGTAGCTTCAACGTGTCCCTATTGTGGTGTGGGCTGCGGAATACAAATATCAACTGATGCGGATGAAAATATCGTTGAGGTTTATGATGATCCAGATAATTTGTCTAGCGTAGGGATGTTGTGTGTTAAGGGCAGGTTCGGTCAGGGATTCGTAACGCACCCCGATAGGTTGAAGGAACCATTAATTCGTCGAGATGGAGTTTTAAAGCAAGCCACATGGGACGACGCTTTAGATTTGATCTCTAGTAAGTTGATTAACTACCGAGGTGATTCGTTCGGAACTCTCTGTTCTGCTAAGGCTACTAATGAAGATGGGTATGTGCAACAAAAGTTCACTCGCCTAGTAATGAAAAGCAATAATATAGATCATTGCACTCGTCTATGCCATTCCCCATCGGTTGAGGCAATGTTGGAGTCTTTAGGCAGTGGAGCGACGAGCAATTCGTACTCTGATTATGAAGATGCACGCTGTTTGGTAGTAATCGGTTGTGATCCAACTTCTAACCATCCTGTTGCGGCATCGAGGATGCGTAGGGCAATAGTCGAACGGGGAGCTAAACTGATTGTCATAAACCCTCGTCGTATAGATATGTGTGATTATGCCGATATTTGGCTTCGGCCTATGCCAGGCACCGACGTCGCATTACTAAACGGCATCGCTAATGTCATCATAAAAGACGGGTTATTGGATAGTCCTTTTGTGATGGATAGGACTGAAGGTTATGATGATTGGTACAAGATTATCGAAGAATATAACCCGAAAAAAGTCGAGGATATTACTGGTATAGCAGAGCAGGATCTGATTGATGCTGCTAGAACGTATGCGAACCCACCTCCGACCCGGTCAGGTCCTGGATTAGAAACAGGAGGTTCCTGCCTAATCTGGGGCATGGGCATTACTCAGCACACTAACGGCACCGCAAACGCTCATGGATTACTCAACCTGGCTTTAGTTTCCGGGCAGATAGGGAAACGTGGGGCTGGCATATCGCCGCTAAGAGGTCAGAATAATGTGCAGGGATGTGGAGATTCAGGTTGTTTGCCCGATAATTTGCCTGGATATCAGGGTTTGCGCCCTGAATCATTGCGAAAGTTTGAAGATGCTTGGGGGGGGAATCTTCCGAGTACGAAAGGACTCGTCGTCACTGAAATGGTCGAATCGATTGGAAAATCCGACGGGATTAAGGCCATGTATATTACTGGTGAAAATCCCCTGCTGAGTGAGCCAGATCTCAATCATGCAGAAAAAATGTTTGCGCAATTAGATTTTCTTGTCGTTCAAGATATTTTTCTTCACGAAACTGCAGCAATAGCTGATGTGGTATTACCGGCTGTTAGTTATGCTGAGAAAGATGGGACATTTACCAATAGTGAGAGAAGGGTACAAAGAATTAGAAAGGCGATCAGTCCACTAGGTAAAGGGAGGGCAGATTGGGAAATAATTTCTGAATTGGCTGTGAGAGTTAGTGAGAAGTTGGGGCTTGGTTTAGAACACCAGTTCCTTTATGAAAACCCAGAGCAAATATTTGCAGAAATGTCTGGCCTAACACCGATAATAGCTGGTATAAACTATCAGCGCATTCAGAAATCTGGTATACAATGGCCATGCCCTGACGTTGGTCACCCAGGGACGGAATTTTTGTATGAAGAGACATTCCCCAGAGGGGATCGTGCTAAATTCGTGGCTTTTGATCAGGGACCTGTTGCTGCTGAGCGTCCCAATAAACGTTTCCCAATCATGCTTAATACTGGCAGGATACTTTACCACTGGCATGGAGGGACCATTACTCGTAGGGTAGTTAATTTAATGGCTAGAGCCCCAGAATTGCAGGTAGCAGTAAGCCCTGCGGATGCTGAGAAGTACGGCCTGTTGCATGGGGAAAAAATTAAAGTAACTTCAAGACGTGGGGTGCTGACCGGGGTAGCCTTGGTTACTGACAGAATGCGGGACGGAGAAATCTTTATCCCATTTGTTAAGCTGTCTGAATCGGCAGCTAATTTCTTAACTAATTCTGCTTATGATCCCATGTCTAAGATACCTGAGTACAAGGTCTGCGCTGTCAGTATTGAACCCGCATATCAGGGAATATCGGAAACTTCTAGCTAGTCCCCTACTGCAGCTGGGGAACTAGTATTGACCTTCTGGGGCCACCATGGATCAGGATATTCAGCCCATAGGTTTTTCACGGCAGGCATCACTTCATTGGCGAACAATGTAGTGTTTTTGAGGGTTAGTTCTTTCGGCATACTGCCTATGTGTAATAAACACATCAAGTGTCCAACTCTGAGCATCTTTGCCGCTTCTACTAATTGTTCACGAACAGTTTCAGGACTGCCAGCAATTACATGCCCCTGCTCAATAAAATCTTTCCATTCTAGTTCTCCTGCTGCTTTCTGAGCTTCTTCACCTATTTGAGGTCGAATCGATTCTCTGATGGAATTCAGCGATCTATAGCCAGGAGCTTCAGCATAAGGAGGGTGTATTCGTAACATTTTGCGGTAGAAGTATTTTACATGCTCTGAATATTCTTGTTCTGCAGATCGATCAGTCTCTGATACACACACAAGTTGTAAAAAGCCGAGCCTATGAGGATTGTCATCCAGCCCTCTCTCTGATACGCGGTCCCAGAATCCGTTGACTACTCTTAATCCTCTGAGATAACCAAAATAACTTAGGTAGCAATAGACGTAGTCCCTATCTAATACCCAGTCCCATGTTTCTAGGCTGCCACTTCCAGGTATCCAAACTGGTGGATGGGGTTGCTGAAGTGGACGAGGCCATATGTTTACATAACGGAGCTGATTGTATTTACCATTGAATATGAAGGGTTCACGGTTACTCCATGCTTTCATGATCAGGTCATGAGCTTCAGAGTGTTTTTCTCGTAACGTAATGGGAGTTTGGCCATATGAAAGTGTAGTGTCCATAGATGTTCCGACAGGGAAACCTGCGACTAGACGGCCCTTGCTCATAATATCAAGCATAGCCATCTCTTCGGCCACTCTGACTGGCGGTTGATATAGTGCTAAGCTGTTTCCTAACACGATCAGGGCGCCGTTTGAAGTAGTTCTGGATAGGACTGAAGCAATCAAGTTTGGCGAAGGCATTAATCCATAAGCGTTATTATGGTGTTCGTTGACGCAAACGCCATCGAATCCGACTGTGTCTGCAAATTGGAGCTCTTCCAAGTAGTCATCATAATGATCTTGGCATCTTTCGGGATCAAATAGACTATTGGGAGCATCTACCCATGCACTGCGATAATTATCCTCAAAATCACTAGGAAGACCTTGGTACGGCATAAGGTGGAAGAAACAGACTTTCATATTATTGTATCTCCAATTTGCTAGTTGAGAATCATAGCATACTAATCAATGTCTCTGTAGTTTAGTCTACTCGAGCACAAACCCTTCGTATCCTTTGGCAGCGCATTCGTCTCGTATTGCCCTCATTGCTGGCGCGCTGTCTGGACTGGTTAACAATACTCGGGCTTTTCCGGGTATATTCGCTCCTACATACCAAGAATTTGCCTCTGCTCCTTGTGTACGCAAAATTTTAGCCCCATCTTCATTGACGTGCCTAACCCAAGCATCTTCAGATTCTATGGTTGGGTGGATGCGATTATAATTCTTGTCCTGTACCCAGCGAATGGTTTTTGATACCCAGTCGATCAGTGCTTCCGCTGCTCTTGGAAAATTGCCTACCGAAGCTGAGTTGACTGTAAATAGATTTGGGAATCCCGCGCTAGTCACGCCCATAAACGTGCGAGGGCCGCCTGAAAATTTTTCGCTAAGTATCTCGCCTCCAATACCTTGAATGTTGATTTTATTCAGCGAGCCTGTAACCGCATCATACCCTGTGGCGAATATTAATACATCCAGTTCGTATTCGGATTCTGATGTGAGAACTCCTTTGGAAGTTATCCGTTCTATCGGAGCTGTTTTCACATCCACCAACAATACATTCTCTTGGTTGTACACTTCATAGTATCCGCTTTCACATGGAAGTCTTTTCGATCCAAACATGTGGTCTTTTGGAACCAGCATTTCCGCGATAATCGGATCATAGACACGCTCTCGGATCTTATTGCGCACAAATTCTGCATAGTCTTCATTTGCGGGACCTGGCAACATGACATCATAGAAATTTGCGAGCCATTTAGCAAATCCACCCTGTAGCCACAGCCTTTCGTATTGCTGTCTACGTTCTTCGGCTGAGACATCCATCGCTGATCGCGGATCGAATTTGTGCATAAATGACCCTGCGCTTTCGCTGCACATACGGAATATTTCAGGGTAATTAGCTTTTATTTGCTTCTGAGTTTCAGCGTCAATCGTACTATTTCTTAAAGGTGCACAGAAGTTAGGGGTCCTCTGAAATACTGTTAAATGACCCACTTCTTTTGCTATTTCGGTGATCAGTTGCACGCCGCTAGCGCCTGTTCCAATTACCCCCACTCGCTTCCCGGATAGGTTGATTCCTTCCTTAGGCCATCGGCCTGTGTGGCACCAAGTTCCTTGGAAACTATGGATACCTTCGAAATTTGGTACGTAGCCTGCGGATAATATTCCTACAGCGGTGATCAAGAACTTTCCTTTGGCTTTGTACCCGTCTTCTATTGATATTTCCCATAAATTCTCGTTTTCGTTAAACTTTGCAGAGGATACTCGGGAACTGAGCCGTATGTGCTTACGGAGGTCGAATTTGTCAGCGACGTAGTTCAAATAGCGTTCATTTTCTGGTTGAGCAGAATAATGCTCTTTCCAGTCCCACTCTTGGAGAAGCTCTTCTGAGAAAGAATATCCGTAGGTATAACTCTCGGAATCAAACCGACAACCTGGGTACCTGTTCCAATACCAGGTGCCCCCAACTCCATCACCTTCTTCGAATGATTGGACAGTTAATCCGAGCTCTCGAAGCTTATATATTGCGTATAGCCCGGTAACGCCAGCACCGATGACTATTACATCATAGTAATTCATGTCGGAACTATAATGAGTAGTCGGCTCAGATGATGTTTGTTGAGATGTGCTCATAGGATTCTCCGAGTATATAACTTTGTCTTATCTACCTTTCCAATTAGGCTTCCGTTTTTCTGCAAATGCTAAAGGTCCCTCTTTAGAATCTTCCGTTGTAAGCAATTGGTCATACATATGATAAGTCAGTGAAGATATATCTTGAATAGACATGTTTAAGCTTTTGTATGCTAGTTCTTTAAAATATTGTACTGCAAGCGGAGCATTTTCCGCTATTTGCTGGGCCATAGTAATAGCTTCGGGCATAACCTGGTCAGAAGGTACTACTTTATTCAAGAATCCCATGTCGTACGCTCTCTGGGCTGTGACAGGTTGTGCTGTCATGCATAGCTCTAATACTGCAGATAGCGGAATCATCTTACTTAATATAGTGCCAAACGGTGGTAATAAGCTCCATTTTGTTTCAGTAATACCGAGTTTTGCTTCTTCGGAGGCTATTCTCAGATCACATAACTGAGCTATGGACCAACCTCCGGCTAGCGCGTAACCGTTAACTGCAGCGATTAAAGGTTTCCAAGTTTGGGGCCACATATAAGGGCTGTCTGGATACATGCTGTCTCTAGCTTTCGCCTGCTTCCCTTCAGCATTGTCATTAGCTCTTTCTTTAAGGTCACGTCCTGCACAAAATGCGCGTCCGGAGCCAGTAATAATCCCAACATATGCAGTCGGATCGGCGTCAAATTCTGTGATTGCGTCCGCTAGTTCTTTACGAAGCTGGCGGTTAATGGAATTCAGTGAATCAGGTCTGTTAAGAGTCATGATGACTATATTTTCTTGTTTCTCGTATAAGATTGTTTCCGCCATATAATTTATCTCTCCCTTATTGTTTTAAGCATAATGACCTAGGTACGTTCCACCTATCACGTGTATGTGCCCGTGATTTTGGCTTTGCAAGCCATCATATCCGAAGTTTGAAAGAATACGGAATCCATTGGGAGCGTACATGGCTCCGAGGTTTACAGCGGTTGTTCCCATGCGCTCCATGATTCCACTGGTCCAAAGCTCGATTTGGGTTAGGTGTTGTTTGGGCATCACTAAAAGCATTACTGGGACCCATGTCAACTTGTTGACTATGGCTATGATGTCATTGTCTATATATCTTATTCGTGCCGGCTCCGCCCCATTTATTATTTCGCAAAAAACACAGTATGGTGGTTTGTTCAATGTTGGCACTTCCATATTTTTAAAGATTTATCAAATTACTTCTATTGAAGCGAATATTGTTTTTCCGTTAGTCTCATACAGATACCCAGATTTTTCTGTCGTTCCGTGACCGAGAATTAATAACCAGTTCTCTTCTCGTGCTTTCTTTAGCCAGTATCTTTTTGCATCAAATGTCTGAGTGGGGTATAAGTCGTAACTAGTGATGTACGGTACTGGTATTTGCTGCGGTATCATTAGTATGTCGCCAAGGCATGCTATCTTCTCCCCATCTGACTCAAAATACACCATTTGATGTCCATCTGTATGGCCTCCGGTGTGCCTTACCCAAAGTCTTGAGATGATTTCAGTATCTCCATTTAATAATTCTAACTGGTTTGTTTGGTTTAAGGGCAAGAAATCTTCCTCTATATAGGCGGTACGAGTGCGTTCATTAGTGCAGGTTGCTTCTTGCCAATCTCGTTGCTGGACTAAGTAGGTCGCTTTTGGGAATACCGGGACTAGCTTACCGCCTTCATATGTAGTACAGCCACCCACATGATCGAAATGTAAATGTGTAAGAATGACATAATCTATGTCGTTCGGGTATAAACCATAATATTCAAGATTCTTTACCAGATTCCCCCCGCGCATATGAAATCTGGTTTGAGTGATTTTATTATGTTTGTTGCCGATGCCTGTATCTATTAGAATATTTAAATTGTTGGTCTGAATTAATAAGCAATTTAGAGCGATTTCCACACGATTTAGGCGATCGGGCTTATGAGTTTTGCTCCATATGGCTTTTGGCACTATCCCGAATATGCTTCCGCCATCCATTCGTAAGCTTCCGTCACTTATTATGTGTATGTCAGATCTTCCTATCTTCATGCAAGAGGAGCTTATAAGTACGGTATTATGTTGTCAATTGTATTAATCCACTAGATTTTCTACTATTGTGATATTATGTTTTCGTGAGGGATACGTGTATAGACTAGCAATCATGACGGTGAGTAGTTCAGGCTACACAGGAGACCGTATCGATACAGGTAGCCAAGCTATATCAGAAGTATTATCAGAGCCCGATTATGCGGTAGTGGAATATTGTATTGTGGATGACGATAAAGAGATGATATCCGAACAAATGACAATATGGGCTGATAGATCCGATATAGATATTCTGGTGAGCACAGGCGGAACTGGTCTTGGCCCCCGTGATGTTACTCCGGAGGCGTGTTTATCCATAATAGATAAAGAAGTTCCTGGTCTGGCGGAGAGTATGAGGTCTGAAACTCTCAAATTTACTCCTATGTCGATGTTGAGCCGATCTGTAGCGGGAATAAGGGGTAGCACTTTGATCCTTACTTTGCCAGGAAGTCCGAAAGCAGTTAAACAGACTTTAGAAGTAGTTAAGCCTGTTCTACCTCACGCAATTGAATTACTTAGGTCTGCGAACCTGGAGAATCATCCGAATTAGTCAGTCCTTTCGCGATCAAGTTTTATCTTTGTTGATGAGCATGGAGTATTTAAATGACTGAAGAACCACAAAGCGTTGTGTACTGGCCGAGGGTAAAAGAGATTCTAGATAATATAATGGAACGATGGAAAGAGCGCTGGGAAAGGGAACCGTATCCTGGTATACACGAATATTACTGGGAAACCGCTAAAGATTTGCAGGAGTCTGTTTTGAATGGATATAGATCGATTGAACCGGGCGTAGCAGGTAAAGACACCCACTTGGTCAAGTCGTTGGCTAGAGGATGTGGAACTTTTGGAAAAATGCCGCTTCGGGGTCCATTTGTAAGTAGAGACGAAGTAAATGAGATAATTGTATGGATTGATTCTGGCATGCCTGAAGGCCCTTAACTAATTTAAAATAAATTGCATAAGTAAAAAACTAGAGTCTGTGGATCCACAGACTCTAGTTTTTTACTTATGCAATATTTACCGGTGTACTAGATTAGGACCGGTTCAGTGTTCTTAGTATATATTTGCAGTCTGCCTCTAGTTGAATCTAAGACCACTACCTGCCCATCTGTATTTACTTTCACAGCGGTAGGATGCGAGAAATTCTTATCAAAATCGCTACTGTGTGTTATAGCGAGTTGGCGTTGTCTTATCATATCTGGATTGGATATCATTTTATCTTTGCCCCACTGGGATAACATATGATCCCCAGTTAGCTGAGTTATGAACCGTCCATCTGGAGCTAAGACTTGTATCCTGTCGTTCAACCAGTCAGACACGTAAATGTCGCCATCTTTATCTACGGACACACTGTTAGGACGATTAAACTGTCCTACGGCAGTTCCTGGTGTTCCGAATGTAGCCTGCCATTTCCCTGACTGATCAAATTGTTGAATCCGGTCGTTTCTCCAGTCAGTTACGTATATATTTCCTGAGCTGTCCAGTCCAATTCCCCAAGGCATATTAAATTGTCCTGACCCATCTCCTGATTCGCCAAAGCTGCTTTCGAATTGGCCATCTAGACTAAATTTTTGCACCCTGTTGTTTCTGCTGTCAGACACGTAGATACTACTACCTGAAATAGCGAGACCGGCGGGACCGTCTAATTGTCCTTGTGCCGATCCTTGTTCACCCCATTTGCTAACAAATTCGCCATTACTATCGAACACTGTTATTCGATTGAGCCATTCATCGGAGATGTAAATGTTCTCGTCCTTATCTAAAGCGATTGACGAAGGCCAGATAAACTGACCGTCTCCTTCACCGTAAGAACCAAACTCAGTGACGTATTCTTCGTTTAATGTGCAGACGGTTACTCTAACACCGTCTGGACGATTTTCATAAGCCCGATTAATTACGTAAACGATGTCATCGGCGCCCAATGCCATGTCTACAGGATTTCGAAATCCTGTACCTGCAAACTCGTTTCTTCCAACTGAATGACTGTAAGAAAATGTTCTGTCGGTGAGACCAAATAAATGGGTGCTCATTATTGTTACCTCTTATTCTATTTGTATGGCAGAGCGAGATGTTGATCCTTTCTCACTTGGCCAATCGGTGTGCCGTTTTCTGTTTATAAGAAGTTGACTTTAGTAAAGTTTCCAGCTATCGGAACTGGATCTATATGAAGCCAGTCTTCGAGTATAGTGCTGTAGACCTCACGGAAATCCATATTGTGCTCTAAGTTTCCACCTTCGATCAATTTATCCTGATCCAATGATGGGTAGTCACCGTAGAAACCACCTTTAACGTGTTCCCCGATAGCGAATGCTACGCTTGCAGCACCATGATCTGTCCCTGATCCATTGTCACCCACACGACGACCGAATTCTGAGAACATAAGCAACGTTACATTATCCATTGCGTCATGTCCTCGTAGATCATCAATGAAAGTTTCAACATTTGCTGATACGTCTGTCCATAATCCCGAATGTGCTTGAGCTTGACTAGCATGAGTATCGAAGCCGTTGTACGGAGAGGTGGTATAGAGCACCCTTGTCCCGAAACCAGCTAGATGAGTCTGGGCAATATTTTTCATGTATTGTCCAACCGCGGTTGCAGAATATTCGACGTTTGAACTGTACATTCCTGGTGCGGTAGCTAAGATATCTGCCCCTTTTAGCGCATCAGTACCTGTTCGTCTAATGTAATCCAATGCGTATCCACTACCAATCGTGGGACTGTACATTCGTCCAAATACATCTAATGCTTCTGTTCGTTGGTCTTCTCCTTGAATTCCTGTGAGCAATCCGTATGTCTCGAGGTCACCCACTGAAGCCACTGGAACACCTTCCTTAGCAAGGGCTCTGGGTAGACCTCTTCCGAAGTTAACACCAGTAAGCACGTTTTCTGCGCTTGGATCTAACTCTTTAATTGCTTGGCCTAACCAACCCTCATTGCCGATTTTGTCGGGTTCGCAGGTGTGCCAAATATCCATGGATCGGAAGTGGGAGTAGCTAGGATTGGGGTAACCGATACCTAGGAAGATGGCCATTTTACCTTCTTCCCAAAATCTAATTAATGGTCCCATGCTAGGGTGGAATCCATAGCCTGTCTCTTTTCCTGTTGCTGGGTCCTTTAGAGGGATAATCTGTTCTTCAGGAATCCCTAGATTTGGACGAAAATCTCTATACAAACCATTATTAAATGGGATGACGGTATTTAGCCCGTCATTTCCGCCGGATAGAGAAAGTACCGCTAATACGTTGTCTTTTTTATTAGAGACCATTACTACCTCCGTTAATTTCTTGTCTAATTTTTAACCAAACTGGTATTCAGATGTCGCGGCTATCATTTGTAGCATTTCTCCAGAGCGACGGACGAAATCTTGCTGCTCTGTGTCTGATTTATGTGTTAAATCGCCTTCGCGTTCTGCATGAGAGACTAGTTCTCCGTAAGTCTCGTCAGTTACCTGAAGCTGTCCGACTAGGTCTAGACATCCATCCACGAATTGTTTAGGAGAGATTGTTTCTCCTTCTGACATTAGGCGGTCGACAATACCTTTTACGCCAGGCAGATTTGTTTGACCTAGATAGTCCGACGCAAAATTAATTCGTTCTACTAAGGTCCCACTGTCGATCCATTCGTGACCTGTATGCCATCCCTCAACTGTTGGTGGGTTCATTAAATCCATACCCATGTACTTAGGCTCTTGGGATATCTCGAACAGGCCCGGCTTTATATCTTGGTGGTCACCTACTAGTCGAAGTGTGCTCACAACCATTTCTGCTGGGTTTTTGACCTTGGTATAGCGAGCATTTTTGAATGATTCTGAATTGAATAACACTCGAAGCATGGCCGTTATATCGTAATTTGATTCGAAATACGCAGCCTCTAGTGCTTCTATTAGTTCGGGATCTTTGGGGGGTGTTTGCCTCCAAGAAGGTACGGGAACTTCGTCTGCCACGAAATAGTTGTACAGGTGTCTTGCTACGAATCTTGCCGTGGCGGGCTGACCGCATACCATGTCAAGGATATCTTCGCCATTCCAATTACCTGTTTGGCCTAGAAATGTCTTGTCAGATTCATCGTGGTCAGCCGGGTCAAATCTGAATTCCCAAGCACTTCTTCCGTATGGGAAAGGAGGATATGATGGGGCGATGTTCCACCCTGTGAACGCTCGAGCACATGCCTTTACATCGTCTTCACTGTAATTGAATTCTTCATCTTTTCCGACACCCATCGAGAACAATTCCAATAGCTCTCTGCCGTAGTTCTCATTGACTGCGGTTTTGTGACTTTCTGAGTTGTCGAGATAATAGATCATTCCGGGGCTTGTTGAAAGCAGCATTAGTAGGTCTCGGAAGTTACCCATGCCGTTCTCTCTGAACATCTTGATCATTAATCCCATTTCTTGTCCGCTATCTATTTTGCTATGGCCTGCACAGAAAATCATGTGCCAGAATAAGGCCACTTTTTCTTGCAGCTGCCTAGGGTTGTTGATCATGTAGTACATCCATTGCTGCACATTGGTTTCTATGGCGGCTGGTTCGTTGTAAGCGGGCTGGTACCTGAATAGTAGATCTTCTTCAATGCCTGGATGATCGTTTGGATTCAATAATTCCTCAACTGTGGATTCGTATCCTTGAGCTGCTCGTGATTCTACTTCGGCTCTACTAGCACCAAATCCAGCGCGGCGTAGCAAATGTGTCATTAACGCGATGTCATTGTTAGCCATATGCTCCTCCTAACTTTAAGCCTATTTATATTGTTTACTGTGAGCAATTTCAACTCTACTGCGTAGTTGAAATCAAACACTACTTTAGTAGTGATTATAAGGTGAGAATAGGTTATTGCAGACAGAACTCATTGTCAATATTTTTTCCTGTTTTTATACGAATAATTAATTTAACATGGCGGTGTGTTTTTGGATGTTTCTTTTGGTAATCAAATTTTGATGAATTATATATAATGTACAAGGATTTAAGAAATTAATTTAAATTCTCGTGGATAGCGGTACCCCGATAATTATTCCGACAGGAAGGAGAATCAATGAATTCTGGGACTAATGATAGTTATATAGCATCTATACTAGATGATCAGTCCCTGTATGTATCACTTGATGTCTATAACCTTAAGGACAGGTTGAGCCGTTTGCCAGATCAATGCAGGGAGGCATGGTCAAAGACTGGTCTTATGCCATTAGACGTCGGTAGTCACACAATCAACAATGTTGTAATCATTGGTATGGGTGGCTCTGCGATAGCTGGTGATTTACTGGCAGATATGGCTGCTGTTCAGAAAACCGTCCCTATATCGGTCGTTAGAGATTTCTCTTTACCAATGATGGTAGATAGTTCAACTTTGGTAGTAGCTTGTAGTTATTCAGGGGAGACTGAGGAAACTTTGGCTTTATATAGAGAAGCTATTGGCAACGGGGCTAGGACATTAGTTATAGGCAGTGGCGGCGCCTTACTGCATGAAGCTGAATCTCGAAACGAAATGGTTCTTACAATTGATCTGATATCTGAACCGCGATCTGCAGTGGCATATAGTCTGATGTTGCTTCTAGGTGCCTTCTCACGGTTTGGGATAATGGCGGTAGACGAGGGAGATGTACTCAATTCCATCAAAGTTTTAGAGGCCACAGTAAATTCCTTAAAAGAAGACGTTTCGCGTGAAACTAATGCTGCCAAGCAGTTGGCATCTGAATGCCTATCAAAAACGCTCGTAATTTATGGAGGCGGTATATTCACTGGTATGGCGCGCCGGTGGAAGACTCAGATAAATGAAAATTCAAAGGCCTGGGCATTTTATGAAACAATCCCGGAATTATTACATAACAGTATCGAAGCATATGTCTCTAATGATAACGATGGAAAATTATTAGTGTTGCTGAGACCTACCGGCGGTTATGATCTTGGGTATGATCTATTGAACTCAAGATATGATACTCTGGCAGCAATTCTTTCTTCGTATAAAATACCTTTCCGCATTATAGACGGATACTCCGGCAGCATATTGAGCCAAGTTTTGAACATGTTAGTGTTAGGTGACTATGTGAGTTATTATCTTGCGTTGTTAAACAACGTTGATCCTGCTCCGAATCCTGTCATTAATCGAGCCAAACGTTTTAAAGACTGACCAGAGTATACTTGGTTAAGGGTTTATCAGATTCTATCTATTATTTGAGGGTGAGAATATGAAATGGTCTTCTGCAATCTCTACGCACTCTGATATTGAAGATGCAATATCAGAGTGCGTAGAGATGGTGAAAGCTGATATAGACGAGAATGAGATCAATTTTGCTTGTTTGTTTGTTTCTCCCCACTACTCAGTTAAATACGATGACATACCAGATTTGGTCTATACAAAATTAGGGGATTGTATGCTGTTGGGATGCTCGGGAGGAGGGATAATTGGCGGCGGAGTCGAGGTGGAGCAATCCACAGCTGTTTCACTGACCGTAGCGTCGCTCCCTGGAGTAAATTTTAATCCTTTTTACCTGTCTCCTGACAGTTTACCTGATTTGGATTCAGGGCCTGATGCTTGGGCGAAGTTGGTTAATGTCGACAGAAATGCGGATCCTCAGTTTATTGTTTTAGCAGATCCTATGAGTTTTCCCTGTCAGAATTTGATTCTTGGGTTGGACTTTGCGTTCAGCGAGTCACCCAAGATAGGTGGCTTGGCAAGTGGTGGGCAACAACAGGGTCAGAATGCTTTGTTCCTTGACCGTACGGTACACCGAAATGGTGCCGTAGGGGTTGCTCTTACGGGTAATGTGCAAGTGGATACAGTAGTAGCGCAAGGATGTCGGCCTATCGGTAGTACGATGAGGATTACTGAAAGCCGACAGAATATGCTTATAAAGTTAGATGATTCTGCCCCTCTGACTGTTTTGAGGGAGCTATTTCAATCACTTGATGATAGAGACCGTAATCTAATGAGGACATCTTTATTCTTGGGTGTTGTGATGGATGAAATGATTGATTTACCACAACAAGGAGATTTTCTGATCCGGAATGTGATGGGCATGGATGAAGATACAGGTGTTTTAGCTATCGGAGAAATGCTTAAAGAAGGACAACTGGTTCAATTCCATTTGCGAGATGCAGAAACTTCGTCTGCTGACATATCGGCAGTTCTAAACCGATATTCAGCCGAGAACAGGGAGAATGCTTTGTCTGGCGCTCTTCTTTTCTCGTGCTTGGGGCGAGGTCAGTATTTGTATGGCACTCCTAACCATGATACTGAAATTTTTCACACATCGCTGGGTAATGTTCCACTCGGTGGATTTTTCTGTAATGGCGAAATCGGACCTGTGAGCGGAACTACTTTTCTTCACGGTTATACAAGTTCATTTGGTATCTTTAGGTCCAAAATGACCGAATAAATTAAGTTTTTTCCAATTTGGATACTTTATGCGTGATTGTTCTGAGAATGCCATACTTGTAGGGATGTGTGCATCGTTATCTGGTGACTTTCATGTACAAGGCACTCAAGCGTTACATGGTGTCATTGCCTGGATTCGAGATGTAAATCGGGATGGTGGTATTTTCGTAAAAGACAGGGATGATAGATTACCTGTTTCTTTAATTCATTATGATGACCATAGTAGAATGTCGGCAGTTAGAGATTGTGTGGCCAAGCTTATTGAGAAAGATCGAATCGATATACTAATTGGCCCCTACGGTAGCAGTCTTTCTATCGCTGCAGCCAATGTAGCGGACCGCCAACAGATGATTTTATGGAATCAAGGTGGATCTTCCGATGGTATTTACGAGAAAGGATATAAGTATGTCCTGGGTGTTTTAGCACCTGCATCTGAATATCTTTCTAGTCTTCCGGATGCTCTTAAAACTCATATTCCCGATGCCAGAACGTATGCAATTGTAACCGCTAATAAGGGGAATTTCCCGACATCAGTTGCATCTGGTGTGTGTAGTGCGCTTGACTGTAAAGGGTTTAGTAATGTTTTATCAGAAGAATACGATGTTGGTAATATACAGTTCGATGAAATAGTTCATCGTGTGAAGCAATGCCATCCAGATATTCTGATATGTGTAGGCAGGATAGAAACTGATCTAATAATCGCTAGACAAATTGTTGAGAGCGATGCTAAATCCGCCACTAAATTGTGCGTTTTTGTGGCAGCAGGAATTAGTCAATTTGGGGAAGTCCTCAAAGAAAACGCCGATGGTTTCGTAGGGCCAGTTCAGTGGCACAGAGACGTTTCTCATATGGTGGATGTTGGACCTACCAATTCTGAGGTGAGCAACTCTTTGCGAGAGACTTCACGTATTCCAGTAGACTATCCGATGGTCCAAGCCTATTCCACTGGGATAGTAGTCCAAAATATTATCGAGATAGCGGGTTCATTAAATCAAAATGCTTTGAGAGATTCTGCATTGAAAGCGGATTTCACTACGTTTTTCGGAAGATTTAAACTTGATCCTCGATCTGGAAAACCTCTAAACAAGTTAGTGCCGTTAGTTCAATGGCAGGCAGGTTCTATGGAGTTAGTCTGGCCGCAAGGTTCGTCTTCGATATCCTTAAGGCCCACTGATGACTTTTAACGGCAGTCCGTTAAAAGTCATCAGTTTTCAAGTTTCACGTATTATTCGACCTTGATTGGATTTCTCAGTATACCGATCCCCTCTATCTCGACTTCACATACGTCCCCATCTTTCATCTCTCCTGGCTCCCCAGGCGTCCCTGTGTATATCATATCTCCTGGTTCAAGAGTCATAAATTTTGAGCAATAAGATATTAAGGTTGGTATATCGAATATCAGGTAGGATGTGCTCTCATTTTGGACTTCGTTACCGTTTATTCTAGTCATAACCCGTACATTACTTGGGTCAATGTCATCAACTATATAAGGTCCTGCTGGAGAAAATGTATCGGAGGATTTAGCTCTCCACCAGTTTCGGTCTTCTCGCTGCCAATCTCTTGCACTTACATCATTTCCACATGTGTATCCTAATACGTGGCTCATGGCGTCTTCTTTGGAAACATTTCTGCACTTGTCTTTTATTATTACGACTAGTTCGCATTCGGCGTCTAGCCTCGTAGTATCCTTTGGTCGGATTATAGTGTCATCGGGCCCGATGACGGATATAGTCGTTTTAAAGAATACCATTGGCTCTGTTGGACCTGGCCTATCATGTAGATGGCTTGAATAATTCAATCCGATTGCAAGGATTTTTGGTGGTATACAGGGCGCAAGTAGTTTTACCTCAGAAAGTTTGTGGGTATGGTCAGTAACGGTGTAATCTTCGAATGGGCTAGCGCTGAGTTCCTTGACAGAATCACCGTCCACTAATCCGTAACTAATTTGGCCGTGTGCTAAATATCGAGCAATTTTCATAGTATCTTCTTCTCCCAGGAATATTTGACGTTACATAAGCTGGTGCGTCATGCTTGACTATGTGCATCGGGTATTCTAACTAGTTTGTCCCACTTTGGCTACATGCGCGCGACTACCTAGGCACTCTAATTTTCAATGACTATTTTCCCGAAGAACTCTCTTTCTTCCATTGTATGGTGCGCCTCAGCAACAGATTCCAGCGGAAATACCTGGCTTACTATTCCATGTATAGAACCTTGATTGATTACCTTCATCATTTCTGCAAATGATTTCCTGCTTCGGCTTCCACTGCCCATAAGATGAAGTGGCTTTCCTTGAAGTATGGAAAGATTCATTTCCGTACGCGCACCAGACGTTACACCAGTAATCACCAATCTTCCCCCTGATTTCAGTGAAAGTAAGCTCTCTTCCCAAACGTCTGCTCCTACTACATCAAATACCAAATCGACGCCTTTGCCGTTGGTCATAGCTTTTACTTCTTCGCTAATACTTTTCGTATCTCTGTAGTTTATTACCTCGTCCGCTCCGAGCTCTTTGGCTTTGGCTATTTTCCAGTCAACGCCCGCGGTGGTTATAACCCGTGCGCCTACCATCTTGGCAATTTGGATTGCCATGCTAGCGACGCCGCTACTTGCTGCATGTATCAGAACGTCATCCCATGGTGTAATTTGACCTTGAGTAATTAGACAGTGCCATGCGGTGTGCGCCGCTAAAGGTAGAGCGGCAGCTTCTGTGAGAGTCATGGATTCTGGGATAGTATACGCGTTCATAGCCGGCACGTTGATGTATTCAGCGTGGCCACCGTCCAGGTCCACCCCGAACCTCTTTTGAGTGCCGCAGTACCTATCTGACCCCTGAATGCATTCTTCGCATACGCCGCATTTAACCCTATTGTCTAGTATAACTCGATCTCCGATTCTCAGACTCGTATTTGCGTCTGGACTAATTTGAATTACTTCTCCAGCAATGTCACATCCCAAGATGCGTGGAAGGTTACCGCTATATGATTTTCCTGCCCTAAGCCCAATATCCAGTCGATTTAGTGCACTAGCTCCAACTTTTATCAATATCTCTCCTGGACCTATTTCTGGATCAGGGCGGTCTCCATACTGAAGAGCTTCTAAACCTCCATGTTGTTCTATATATACGGCTTTCATAAATCATCTCCCGTAATTTCACGTTATATTTAGAATTGATGTTCTCTCTTGATGGGTTAAGTGAATACTATCTCCTGTTGTGGAAGAGGTCAAAAAGAGCATCAGATGTCCGATTGACCCACTCTTTGGTATGCAATACACTCCCATTGGATTTAACGGCAAGATGCCATAGAAGGTGAAACTTATGCGTTTCGGTATGTTTTATGAATTGCAAATGCCAAAACCATGGGGTCCAGATGCGGAATATAACACTTTATGGCAGGCAGTTGAGCAAGTAACGTACGCTGAGGAGATGGGGTTCGAACATGTATGGCTAGTTGAACACCATTTTCTGACCGAGTTTGCCCATTCGAGTGCGCCAGAAGTTACCTTGGCAATCATGGCTGAACGAACATCGAAAATGCGCTTAGGATTTGGTGTCGTTCTATCTCCAGTACATCACCCGTTGCACGTGGCTGCTCGGGTCGCCACCTTGGATATATTTAGCAATGGCCGTGTCGATGTAGGAGTAGGCCGTACGAAAGGACCATATCAGATTACTCCATTTGGTGCCGACGTATCACAGACTCAGAGCATGATGACCGAGATGCTCGATTGTCTACCCAAAATGTGGACCCAAGAAGTCTTTTCCCATGAAGGTAAGCATTGGAGTATTCCCCCTAGAGAGGTAATTCCAAAACCAATACAGAAACCTCATCCACCGCTATGGATGGCGTGTACTCAGGAAGATACTTTTAGGATGGCAGGTGATTTAGGGTTAGGTTGTCTAGTCAATACACTGGGTGGAACAGATAAGACTAGGTCATTAATAGATGCTTATTACGATGCCATAAAGCATGCTAAACCGGTAGGCCATTTTTTAAACAAACAGGTAGTTGCTTCAACAATCGGGTTCTGTGATGAGAATGGTAAAAAAGCTATAGAAAAAGGAGCAGATGTTGCTAGCTGGTATCTTAATCAGAGTAAGCAACGATTTGCTTTAGAATGGGCAGGAGTAGATCCTGATGGAGTGCCACCTGAGTATCAATTCTATGTTAGTGGGGGAGCTGTACGTGGAGGTGGTCCTTCACAAGATCCTCAACAACAAAGCGCGCCATCACAAGATGATTTGCTCGCCGGCGGAGGATATTGTGTTGGAAACCCTGATGATTGCATTAGGGTCATTGAAGAGTTTGAATCAATGGGTGTTGATGAAGTAATGCCTATTTTTCAAGCTGGTCATGCGACCCATAAAGAAGTGATGAATTCCATCAAATTGTTCGGTAAATACGTAATACCTCATTTCCAGCAGAAAGATCAAAAATCGATACCTACAGCCGGAAAGTGATGGGAATATTATGGAGATTTTGACATGAGTTTAGATGTATTTGATGTATCTGGGCAAAAAATATTGATAACTGGGGCAGGACGTGGAATAGGTAAAGGAGTTGCGCTAGCATTCGCCGAAGCAGGCGCAGATGTCGCAGTTAGTGCCCTTACAGAGACTGGTGTGGGCCAAGTTGTAACAGAGGTAACTGCATTTGGTGTAAGAGGATTGGCCTTGACTGGGGATGCGACGAAATCCTCTGAGATGGATGATATTGTATCCTCAACTCTTAAAGAATTTGGTCAGATAGACACCTTGGTTAATTGTGTAGGAGATGCTATCCGTAAACCCGTTGTACAATTACCCGGTAGTGATGTAGATGGGATGAGTGATGAAGAATGGCATTTTATAGTTGATATCAACCTTACTGAAGCTTTTCAAGGATGTAGGGCTGTAGGCCGACATATGTTAGATAGAGGGCAGGGGAACGTTATAAATATTTCAGGATGGGCAGCTTTCAGAGGCCGGCCTGAATCTGCCGCTTACGATGCTTCCAAGGCTGGTGTAATGCGATTAACCGAATGCTTAGCACAAGAATGGGCGCCATTTGGCGTCAGGGTCAATTCAATTGCTCCAGGTAGTTTTCCTGATCCCGATCAAATGTCTCGCTCTGAATACCAAACTCGTGACGAGGGGGCTAAAACCCAGATACCTTTAGGGAGAGTTGGCAGACTAAAAGAGATTGGTTATCTGTCAGTATTTTTAGCATCACCAGCCGCCTCATATGTTACTGGCCAGACTTGGGGAGTTGACGGTGGTATTAGTATTAAACATCCTTAAGCTAAAATTGAGTAGTAGAATTGACACATGCATCTGAGCCTGCGTAGTTACCGAATAACATTACAAGGTTTCTTTCGATAAATTTCTTCTATTACCAATGTGCTGATAAAAGATGATGACTCAAAAAGCTGTTATTGTTAACGATCTATGTAAGACTTATGCGAATGCGCCTGTTCTATCTCGTGTAAATGTGGAGATAGACTGGGGAGAGTTAGTCGTTTTATTTGGGTCTAACGGTGCCGGTAAAACCACTTTTCTACGCGTTTTATCTACAAGAGTCAGGCCTGATAATGGAACTATCACTGTAGCTGGATACGATAGTAGAACTAAACCTAACGAACTTAGAAGATCGATCGGTGTAGTTGGTCACCAAGGTTTACTGTACGATGATCTTACAGCATCTGAAAACCTGAAGTTTTATGCAAGGATGTATGGTTTGAAGGACGTACAGACATGTGTAAGCAGATGTCTTGAATTAGTAGGGTTGGAAAGCAAATCTGGTAGTAAGGTGCGCACCTTATCACATGGTATGCAGAAAAGACTGGGAATCGCTAGAGCCTTATTGCATGACCCAATGGTTTTGCTCTTAGATGAACCAGAGTCTGGTTTGGATGTTTACTCAAGAGATAATTTAAAAGAGATATTATTTAAATGGATAGAGAGAGGTCGTACCGTAGTAATGACAACACACAGTGTTGATATCGGTTCAGGTTGGGCCACGAGAACACTAATGTTGTCTGGCGGGCAGATTAACGATGTCCAAACCTGAGCTAATAAACGGCTTTTGTAATGTGGGCACTGGAGATAAGGCTTTCGTTACTAATGTCTAAGAATATACAGTCTATTTTTATAATGATTAAAAAGGACCTTTTATTGGAATTTAGAGGCAAGGATATACTTGTATCAGTCCCAATATTTGGTTTTTTGTTGATAGTCTTATTCAATTTTGCTTTAGACGTTTCTCCAAATATATCTAATCATGTAGCACCGGGCATACTATGGGTCTCCTTCGCTTTCGCAGGCATATTGACAATGAATCGAGCGTTTGTTAGAGAACTGGAACAGGGTGGTCTGGAAGGTTTATTACTGTCTCCGATTAGCCGCGATGCTATCTTCATCAGCAAGGTTCTTAGCAGTTGTCTATTTATGTTCGTGGTGGAGATAGCTTTATTATTGGCTTTGACAATCATGATGAACATTTGGATGTTTTCTATAGTATTAGTCGTGACAGTTTTGTTGACCACTTTGGGATTTACCACGCTGGGAACTTTATTTTCTGCTATAGCTGTACAGACAAGATCTAGAGAAGTAATGCTTCCAATACTGTTTTTTCCTATGGTTATACCAATATTAATAGCGGCAGTAGAGGTAACGTCGGAAGTTATCGCGGGTCAATTCATTGGAATAGGAAAATGGCTGCCTTTTATAATAATATTTGACGCTTTGTTTTTGCTAATATGTCCTTGGCTGTTTGGAACCGTGATGCAGGAGTGATGGATTTTGTCTAACCTAGGAATAAAGAATATTCAAACGAAAATATCGTATGTTTTAGCGGCTCTGTGTACTATTTTGATGATCATCAATTTGTATCTTATATTCTGGGTTGCGCCACTCGATGTTGTACTAGGGCACATACAGAAAATATTTTACATACATGTTCCTATAGCCGCGATGTCATTCCTAGCGTTTTTTCTGGTGTTTGTATTTAGCATTATTTATCTGGTAAAACGTTCGGAGCATTGGGATAGACTGGCTTATGCTGCAGGAGAAGTCGGAGTAGTATTTGTTTCAGTGACCTTGTTAACAGGAGTGGTCTGGGCGAAACCTGTCTGGGGTGTTTGGTGGACATGGGAGCCTCGTCTAACAACGACGTTAATTCTGTGGCTTATATATATAGCATACATTATGGTTAGATCATACGCCCCAAATAGATCGCAAGGGTCTTTATATGCAGCAGCTATAGGCATTATAGGATTTATTGACGTCCCGATAGTTTATTATTCCGTACAATGGTGGCGTTCCATACATCCTTCCGCTGTTGTGGGGCCATTTGCAGAATCGGGCGCCCTGGAACCAATAATGGCACAGATATTGTTAGTATCACTAGTTGCATTTACATTACTGTTTGTTCTGTTATTTAATCAGAGGATATCTGTAAAAAAACAAGAAGATCTTCTAGCTAAGACTTTGGAGTTTGAAAACAAATAAGGATCTACACATCAGATGAAAGAGACGAGAAATGCCAACTGTGATTTTACAAATAGGTTCCCCTTCGCCTAATACTGGTTTTTTGTTTGTAGCTTTTGCTATTGTAGCTATAGCTTTCTGTGGCTATTCGGCGTTAATCATTAGGCGGCAACGTGACACAACAAAGAAACTAAAGGAAATCAAACAGTCCTCAAATCATTCTACCCCAGAGTAATTCTGAGACTGACTTATAAGTAGTACATTATTCTTTGATTAGTCGAGCCGCAGCTATTAGCTGGTGGTTAGCAGAGTCCCAGATATCGGCCATCTTTTCAGTAAGGTGGGATTCTTCTGGGTCAGTGTAAGTTTCATCGTTTAAACATTGTTCTATACCACTACAAAAACTATCTATTGGCACTGTGAATTGGTTGGGTGACAATTCTCGATGTTGAAATAAATTGGATTTGGCGCTCCGATACTTTTTAGCTGCAGCAATCTCATATTGTGTCTCTTCTTTATGATCATAATGCCACTGCTTTACGTTCAAGTGATAAAGCTCACGCCTTTTCTCAGCTAATTCTGTGGCACTATAGCGTAAATCTGACATTGCACTAATCAAGTTGCCATATTTATTCTCTGGTTCGATTTTCTCAGGTTGATCCTCGTGCTGCGAATTATTATTGTTTCTAGAAAATAAATGGATTCTTGGAAGATAGCTGATTGCTATCAATGGTACTGCTATCAGGCTAATTTCAGGAAATGTATGTCTGGCTAGCAGGATGGTAGAGACTAGAAGAACTATCAGTCCCCCGTATGTTATTGCGTTAACTGCTGCTGGGATGAATATCGGATGGTTGTCCATTAACATGGTTACTCCCCAGAGAGTAATTGCAAGACCGACTATATTGAGTATTACTGTTATCGCATTGTTGTTCATCACCCCTCCACACCGGCCCATCGCCAATTAGTAACATAGCATGCAAATGGATAATCTTCTAGGAATGTAGTTTGCAGATTGTAGGGATTTTATAGCCAAGTGGTCTACTACAAAGCACTCATATGGTATGCTTAATATGTGGTGAGCCAATGCTAATGTTTTGGGTCTGATATGGAGTTGGATGCAGATTGATTGAACATGATGATATTAAAAGTGATGTGAGGAATCCTAAAACCTCTAAAGCCACTTTTTTTCGTTTGGGGATAATAGGGTTTGTATTAGTAGTTGGAATTGCTTACATGGTATACGCAGCATTTCCTGGTAATACGCTTTATTTTCTAACAGTTAGTGAGTTTATGGAAAAAGAAGAGTATCAAGATGGGCGTGTATTGAGAGTATCTGGCAAACTGCTAGATGGGTCATTCCATCGGCCTAAGGGTTCTACCAGCGCTAACTTTGCTTTAATTGATTCTCTAAACAATGCTGATCCAGGATTGGAAGCGCGATATGTTGGTGTAATGCCAGATTTATTTTTTAATCCCCATTCTGAAATTATTCTTCAAGGATCGTATGGTATGGACGAAGTATTCGAAGCTGAAACTGTGCTCGTAAAATGTCCGTCGAAATATCAATCTATGGAAGAGGAATATAGTGAAGATTATATGTACGATGAGGAGAAGAGTACGAAGAGTTAATCATTAAGGGTTCAAGGTTTTGAAAAAACAGCCCCGATATTTGTCGGGGCTGTTTTTGTTTAAAATTAGAATTCGTAAGCGTCAATGAGCTGTTGGGCAGTTTGTTCTTTGGCTTTGCTCCATATGTCTTCTATTCGTTGGTCAAGTGAAGGTCTGCTTTCATCTTTATATATTACGCCAATAGGTAGGCCACGCTTTTGGATTAAATTATAAGCTGCGGCTTTATCGTTGGGTTCGTGGTCTTCTGGTATATCCCAAACTAAAGGTTCTATACCTTCTTTCGGTTTGCCTTTGAGAAGTTCATAAGTGTCGTTATAAGTAACACAAGGGGATTGAACGTGCACCATAGAGAACCCTTGATGATTCATACCTTCCTTGATTAATCCAGCTAGTTGTCTGGGATTTCCTGAAAATCCAGATGCTATGAAAGATACTCCCAGTGTTAGGTACAGTTCTAATGGATCTGCTTCGTTCTCCATTTTTCCAAATGGGGTTGAACTCGTGACGACACCTAGTTTTGTAGTGGGAGAACTCTGGCCTTTTGTTAAACCATACACTCCGTTATCCATAACTACTGCGCAGATATTGAGGTTCCTAGCTGCTTGAGGGGCTATGTGTTCGCCGCCAATACTTAGGAAGTCTCCATCTCCTGCCACTACTACTACATTGAGGTCAGGGCGCCCCATCTTCACGCCCATCGATATGGGGAGGCTCCTTCCATGAATGCCATGGAAACCGTATGGTTGTGATCCTTCAAGAAGATGAACTAGGTTGCCAGAGCAACCTATTCCGGCCACAACAACGTTATTTTCTATAGGTAGTCCAGTCTCTTCTAGCCGATCTATCATAGCGAATTCTAACGCGCGTCTCACACCGAAATCGCCGCAACCTGGACACCACTTAAAATCGTATTCTGGGTTTTTTTTGCTCATTATCTGACCGTCGCTTTCTCACTTGCTTGTGCCATTTCGGATATGTGTTGCACCAGGTGCCTTACCTTGAAGGGCAGACCTGTGTATTGTGTGATTGATTTGGCTTTTACGCCTTCTGATCTGAGTATGGATGAGAATTGTCCCTGGTAGTTAAGTTCAGGCACTATTACTAGGTCTTTGGATTGTAATTCCTCCAGTAACTTTGGAGGCAGAGGATTCAGGAACATAGTGTAGTACCAGCTTATATCAAGGCCTTGGTCTCGTAATTGTGCATAGGCCTCTTGTGATGGCCCTTTAGAGCCTCCCCACGACATAACGGCTATCCTAGACTCAGTGTTTTCGCTTTCGAAAAAGCCATCTTTGAGAAGATTCAGCTTGCTGAATCTTCTTTCCGTCATTTGTATGTGTCGTTCCGGTAGATGTGTAGTGTCGCCCATCTCATCGTGTTCACTACCGTTTGCTACGTATGCTCCCGGATTTCCTGGGATAGGCATCGGAGATAACTCAAATCCCTCATATCTATGGTAACCATTGGTCCCTTCGTATACTTTTCTATTTTCTATTTTGAAGTCGGCCAAGTCTGGCTTCGTTATGTTTTGGACTCTTTCTGCAATAGCCATTTCAGTCATTAAAATGACCGGTCCTTGATACCTCTCAGCCCAGTTAAGAGCCCATATCGCTCCCTGAAATGCTTCTTCAACGGTTCCTACAGCTATTACTGGAAGTCGGACATCTCCGTGAGCTGGATACATGCAGCTAAATAAGTCAGACTGTTCGGTTTTAGTTGGTAGTCCTGTGGCCGGCCCGCCTCGTTGTACATCTACAACTACCAGAGGTATTTCTGACATCCATGCTAGGCCCAATCCTTCACTCATTAATGAGAATCCGGGTCCGGCTGTAGCTGTCATAGCCTTTCTACCTGCAAAGCCGCCCCCAAGAAGCCCCGTGATAGATTCTATTTCTGAACTGACTTGGTACGCGAATTTGCCTGGTCCTACCAGATTTCTTTCCATCCAGATAAGTATCGTAGTAGCAGGTGATATTGGGTAGCCAATATAGAAATTCAAACCTGCTGCGACAGCACCCAAACATAAGGCGTCATTACCTTTGATCATTAGTTGTTTATTCTCTGGTTTTTTCGGTGGAGCTAAATCTCCCAGGCTAAGTCCACTTTCGGACGTGTGATTTCGTCCCAATGTCATAGCCTGTTTGTTAGACGCTATGATTTCGTCGTCATTTGCTCGTCCTCTACTGAATCTACTGTCAACAAAATCATCTAAATATTCTTGAGGCATATTGACCAGATGTGCTAAAGCTCCCATGACGACCATGTTTGCAGATCGGTTGTTGCCGGTTGAACGTGCAAGTTCGTCAATGGGTAGTCCGAAGCTTTTAGAACCGTCTGTCGGTGAGAAATTCTCAAACTCTTTATCGTCAGAGTTATATATAATTACTCCGCCTTCGCGTACTTCGGAAGCATGGGTTTCGTAGGCTTCCCTATTAAATGCGACTAAGACGTCTACATCGTCTCCTGCGCTTAGGATTGGCTGATCTGAGATCCTAGCCTGCGTCCAAGTAGGGCCTCCCATAATTTGAGATGGAAATGTAGCGTATGTAAGTGCGTGGTATCCTACTTGTGTAGACGCCTGTGCTAAGCCTTCAGCTGAAGTGACTACACCTTGACCGCCTTCGCCTGCGAAGCGTACCACGAAATCTCGCATTTGCATCTAAGATCCTCCGAGCCATACGAATGGCCACTTATAACATATGAATTTGATCTATTAGGGAAGGCTGATAATTATTGCTCGACAAGATTGCAATTATTTTGAAACACCTTCATTTAAAGAGTTTCTTTGGTTATCTGGCCAACCATGTTGTACTCTTGTCTGCAACCTTTCAATAATTGATCTGTGTTCAGTATTTATGGGTTCAACTATTGCGCGTGATCCGACCTATAGTCTGAGCACTAGACGTGCTGGAAAATATACCATTTTGGCCGAAAGATTGTCAATGAAATTAGTTGCTTATATGTGACTAATTTTGAGATCATTGGCCTGGCGCTTTGGACGTTCAACTCTAGTATTTGTGTGATATGTAGACTGCCCTCGGTTGATAATTGGACTGTATTGGTGCAAATTCACGCATGCAGATTCGTTGTTAGCTAATTTGACTGTGTGCTAGAATCGGTCATTATATTGTTGAGTTCTGACATAGCTTAGCGAAGGAATATCTATTGAGATGGTATCGAAACCTCGGAAAACATCACAGAGAAAAGCTAGCACAGCTAAAACTGGGACCCGTAAGAAGTCATCTGCCAGGAAAGTATCTATAGCTGATACAAAGGGCAAACAACTGGTTATAGTGGAATCGCCGGCTAAAGCACGGACAGTTGGCCAAATCCTAGGAAAAAAATATGTTGTCACTGCTTCTCAGGGTCATGTAAGAGATTTGCCCAAAGGTAAGATGGGAGTTGATCTAGATCAAGATTTTGAGCCGTCTTATGTGACTATGCAAGACAAGAGGTCTCTGCTAAATCAAATAAAAAAGGCCGGCGATCAAGCGAAAACAGTATTCTTAGCGACTGACCCAGATAGAGAAGGAGAGGCGATCTCTTGGCATATACAAACGGCCGCGGGGTGGGACAATCAGAAAAATCCACCTAAACGTGTAGTTTTTCATGAAATCACTAAGCAAGCCGTTGAGGAAGCCTTTGAACACCCTCGGGATATAGATATGAGTTTGGTAAATGCCCAGCAAGCCAGACGGATATTGGATCGGTTGGTTGGTTACCAAATAAGTCCGCTCCTCTGGAGACGTGTTCAACGAGGGACGTCAGCTGGGCGGGTTCAGTCTGTTGCACTCCGAATGGTCACCGATAGGGAAAGGGAGATCAATGCTTTCGTACCACAGGAATCATGGACTTTGGATGCACTTCTGACAAAAGCCGATTCTCAAGATAGTGAACTCCGTAGTTTCGTTGCTACTTTGCATAGTATAAAGGGGACTAATAAGAGAGTTAATGCAGGTACTGAAACGGATATAAGGGCCTATGAATCAGAACTTAAAGATGCAAAATTTGCGGTGGATGATGTGCGGAGGCGTAACGTCAAGCAGAGACCATCAGCTCCGTTTACCACTAGCACCATGCAACAGGATTCCGGGCGCAAACTTCGCTTTACCGCTCAAAGAACAATGTCGGTGGCTCAACAGTTGTATGAAGGCATATCCGTCAATGGGGAAGGATCTGTTGGACTTATAACTTATATGCGTACTGATTCTGTACAGGTAGCAAGTAGCGCGATCTCTGAAGCTCGTGAATATATTGAAGAAAAGTATGGTAAAAGCTTTTTGCCCGAAAAGACTCGTTTGTATAAAACACGTGCTAAATCAGCCCAGGAAGCACATGAGGCGATTAGGCCGACTTCTATAAAGAGGACGCCTGATTCTTTGAAGACAGCTCTTACGGCAGATCAGTATAAATTATACTCACTAATATGGTCACGTATGTTGGCAAGTCAGATGGCAGATGCCCAGTCGGAAGCTACGACTGTTAATATCGGTGCTAAATGTGTGAGCACTAGTAATGAATATGTATTTCGTGCTACCGGTTCTGTATTGCGATTCGCGGGATTCAGGGCGCTGTATATGGAGTCATCAGATGATGACGATAGCGGTGATGATAAGAAAACATTACCACCTATGGACCCTAACGACGATTTGGTATGTTCTTCTTTGGAATGCCTGCAGCACTTTACCCAGCCTCCTCCCAGATTTACTGAAGCCACTCTGATACGAGCTATGGAAGACAATGGGTTGGGTCGACCGAGCACCTATGCCCCAACTATTGGTACTCTATTGGATCGCAATTATTTAGATAAAGAACAAAATCGCCTCCACCCGACGACTTTGGGAATTACAATCACGGATTTGCTTACAGAATATTTTACTAATGTTATGGATGTAACCTTCACTGCAAAGATGGAAGATGAACTAGATGAAGTGTCAAGAGGGGAACGTGAATGGGTGCCAATGCTAAAAGAATTTTATGGCCCATTTGAACAGGCACTTACGTCGGCTCAAGAAAAAATGCCTAAGGTCAAAATTGAAGAAGAAACTGATGAAGTGTGTGACTCGTGTTCAAAGCCAATGGTCATAAAAACAGGCCGCTTCGGTCGTTTCATGGCTTGCACTGGATTCCCAGATTGTAGAACGACGAAGCCCATTTTGAAGAAAGTAGGAGTTTTATGCCCCGAGTGCAGTGGAGATCTTGTGGAACGTAAGGCACGAGGGCGTAGGCAACCTTTCTTTGGATGCGCTCGCTATCCCGAATGTGAATTTATAAGTAATAAACGCCCTATCGCGAAACCATGTCCTGAATGTTCTGGTTTAATGGTCCAGGAATCTCGCTCGGCAGTGTCTTGTATGAAATGTGCCTGGAAAGAGACCATTGTAGAGGATAGTCAAGAGTTAACTGCTGTAGGTGATTGACCTAATTGCACTAACGAAGGTTTGTTATTATGATCGATTGCGGCGCTATCGATTCCACGCAATTGGAAACCAGTGAAGTTAAGCTGTATCAGTTGTATCAGTCGTATTTAAGAGGACAACGAGGGTTGTCGGAGAATACCATTCGAATCTATCTGACGGATTTGAATAGCTTTGTGATATACGCAAGCGAAAAAGGGATATCATTCCCAAAAATGGATCGGAGTATCCTACGTGGATATGTTACATGGCTAGCTACTCAAACTAGAAATGGCCAGGGCTATTCTCGTGTCAGTATCTCAAGAAAGCTGTCCGCACTACGAGCATTCTACCGATTTTTAGTTCAACAAGGACTTTTTAAGGCCAATCCAATGCCGAGTGGCCGGAGCTTTCGGATAAAAATGGAAAAAGCACTTCCTTCGTTTTTAAGCCATTCGGAAGTTGCAAGGCTTATTGATAGCCCAGAACTTTCGGATGTGTATGGTTATCGTGACCGGGCTATATTAGAGGTGTTATACGCCTGCGGAGCAAGATTGTCCGAGGTGGCTGGTATAGATCAGGCAGATGTCAAACTAAATGACCGAGAGATTCTCGTTAAAGGGAAGGGAGCCAAAGAAAGATGGGTTATATTTGGGGAACCTACAGAACAAGCATTGTCCGAGTACTTGCATTGGTCCCGACCACTACTAAACCATGGGGATAGTTCTGCACTCTTTCTTAATCGATATGGTAAACGATTGTCCCAACGTAGTATACAAAAACTAGTTGAGAAATATGCAACAAAATCTGGTATAAAGAGTGGAGTCCATCCTCATACCTTGAGACATACATTCGCAAGTCATATGCTTGAGGGAAACGCTGATCTAAGAGTAATCCAGTTATTACTTGGGCATTCGAGCCCTAGTACTACGCAAGTTTACACTCATATAACTAAGCAAGAAGCTAAGAATGCTTATTTAGCTAACCATCCTAGATCCAGTGAATGAAATTAGATTTATTAGGGACAATGAAATATTATGAGTAAGATATTGTTTTTAAACGGCCCGAACCTTAACTTGCTTGGAAAGCGTAACCCGGAAGTTTATGGATCTAAGACCATGGACGATATTAATTTATTGGTAGAAGAGAAAGCAAATAGTCTCGATGTTGAAGTTTTGTTTTATCAATCGAACGCAGAAGGTGACTTGATTGATTTCATTCAAAATCAAAGAGGATCTATTGACGGTATAATAATAAATCCAGGGGCGCTGACTCATTATGGGTATTCACTAAAAGACGCGCTATTAGATGCAGCGATACCGGTAATAGAAATTCACTTGAGTAATATTCACGGCCGGGAAGAATGGAGACGGTCCATAATCTCAGACAGTGTAACTGGTCAAATCGCGGGATTTGGATGGAGAAGCTACACATGTGCGTTAGAAGTTATGGTCGGATTGGTTGGGGATAACAGGTAGGCTAGGTTATATAGGCAGCTAATTTGGATCAGGGAGAATGATGTTATGAGTATAAATTTTGGTGACCTAAATAAAGGTATGGTCATAGAACTTGACGGGCAACCATGGCAAGTTATGGATTATGAGCGCCATAAAATGCAGCAGCGAGCACCTGTAACTCGAATAAAGATGAAAAATTTGTTATCGGGAGCGGTCGTAGAGCGCACGTTTCAGAGATATGATACAGGTTTTGAAATAGCTGAAGTGGACAATAGATCAGCTCAATACTTATATAATGACACCACATTTTATTATTTTCTGGATCAAGAAACTTTCGATCAATACGATCTAACTAAAGAACAAGTCGGAGACTCCTTGGACTATTTAAAAGAAAATATGATAGTTGAACTGATTTTCTATAAACAGAATCCCATAAATATAAATGTTCCAACTCATGTTGAGTTGGAAGTAGTGGAAACACCTCCTGCATTTAAAGGTGATACGGCTCAAGGAGGCAATAAACCTGCTACTCTCGAGACCGGACTGCGTTTAAATGTTCCGATGTTTATTACCCCGGGAACTATTATAAAAGTTGACACCCGTAATGGTGAATATGCTGAACGAGTAAAGTGAAGACTTGGTGTTCTACACTGTAAATCAGGTTGCTACTTATCTACGGGAATCATTTGAATCAGACATATTGTTATCGGATTTGTATGTGTCAGGAGAGATATCCAATCTGAGAAGATCGGCTTCTGGCCACGCGTATTTTACACTCAAAGATGACACAGCGTTATTGAATTGTGTGATGTTTAGAGGCCAACAGGGATCCGATGTTCTTGAAGACGGTGTATCTGTATCAACCCATGGAAGAATTAGTTTTTATGAACCTCGAGGCAGTACGGATTTCATAGTAGATCTAGTCATGGCGGAAGGTGCTGGTGCACTGTCTTTGGAATTTGATAGATTGCGATCTCAACTTGAACTTGAAGGCTTGTTTGACGAATCCCGGAAACGTTCTTTGCCCCCCTTCCCTAAAGTGATAGGGGTTGTCACATCGTCATCGGGCGCTGTATTACACGATATTACGACTGTTGTTACAAGGCGATACCCTCTGGCCAATATTTTGGTATCCCCGACATTAGTTCAGGGGGATGCAGCCCCAGAGAATATCGTGCAAGCTCTTAATGATTTAAATGTAGATGGGAGATCTGATGTTATAGTCATTGCCAGAGGTGGTGGTTCTCTAGAGGAACTCTGGGCGTTTAATGATGAAATGGTCGCACGAAGTATATATGGGAGTAAGATACCTGTCGTAAGTGCTATTGGTCATGAAACAGATTTTACTATCTCGGATTATGTTGCCGATCTTAGAGCTCCAACGCCTTCAGCGGCGGCAGAGATGATAGTTCCAGATATTATTGACTTGAAAAAGAATGTGTTAGAACTCTGGAGTCATATCAATAATATAATGGAATCGCATTTTGAAGGCTATCAAACTGGCATTGAGATTATTAATAGAGATTTAATTCGCGGATTACCGGATCTAGAATTCTTTAGGCGCGCAATAGATGATCTGAATAGGGAAAGCGATAATTCTTTTCAACATATAATTAACATGCTTAGTGTGCTGATAGACAGTGTCGATAAACAACTCGCTACTCTTAATCCTAAGGCAACACTAGATAGAGGATTTGTAGTGGTTCAAAATCAACAGGATAGCGTTGTCCACTCTTCCATGAGTATTCAGAAAGGTGAAATATATTCACTTATTTTTGCTGATGGTTCTGCCCGTGTCCAATCTGCAGGGAAGTAGTCATGTATGTATATACTGGATTTGTTAATGCACGAAATAGAAAATGCTTCAGGTGGTTAGATGATGCTCGAAAAGTCTTTTGATGAAATACAGAATACTATCACTGATTTGGGTTTTGAAGAAGCATATAAGCTTCTGGGTGAAGTAGTTGCATCTTTAGAAGAAGGCGGATTGACGCTACAGGGATCGGTGGACTTGTACAAAAAAGGTATGGTGTTGACAAAGCATTGTAATGATCTTCTCAATAAAGTACAAATAGATATTGCAAACATAAAAGATCAATTTGACGCGAGTTGATACAACATAGTGAGTCATTGTCATTAAGTAATTGAGTAGATCGACTTTTAGTGAGGCCTGGGAAAGATTTGATAAATATCGGTTGGTTTTCAAGTGGAAGAGGTGAGGGTTCGAGGGGGTTATTAAGTTTTATACAGGCCCGTATAGATGATGGACTTCTAGATGCAAACATTCAATTTGTATTCAGTAATCGGATCAAAGGGGAGTTTGAGGGTTCAGACGAATTTCTTGATTTAACTAACCGCTTGGGGATTCCGTTATTTGCCTTATCGTCTGATATTTATCGTCAGAATTATAAAGGTGGTCGTAACTCCCGTAGAGATGATTATGATAAAGAAGTGCTGCAACTTTTATCTGGTCAAATGCCAGATATATGTGTGCTTGCCGGATATATGTTGATATTGAGTGAAGGGATGTGCACTAAGTTCCCTTTTATAAACCTACATCCGGCATTACCTGAAGGTCCAATAGGTACTTGGCAGCAGGTCATATGGGACCTTATAGATAAGGGATCTGAAAAAACTGGTGCCATGACGCACTTGGCAACACCTCAAGTTGACAGAGGTCCAGTCCTTTCTTATTGCACCAATAGCATCATAGGCTCACCATTTGACCAAGCTTGGGCAGAAATATCCGGTAGAGATGTGGATTGCATAAGAAACGATCCGGGGGAAAACTTGCTGCTTTTTCAGCTCATAAGGCAATCAGGTTACGCTCAAGAACCGTACCTAATCTACGAGACTTTGAACGCGATTTCTGATGGGCGTATTAATGTTAATGATGGTTCAATGTCAGATAATTATTCTAATTGTTTGCCATTATGTTTAGACAAAGAAATTGCCTTGTCAATGAGTAAAGATGGCCTAATTTAGGTTTATCATGCTGACTGTTGGATAGCACTTGATGGGAGTTTAAACTCGACATCTGAGTTGTCCGTTAAGGTAGGGGTACCGGTACCGTTGATGCAGTCCCTGTCCACAACGCATTTTGTTATGTATTTCATTGAAGGAAGTTCGTACATTACGTCAAGTAGCGTATTTTCAATGATGTATCGTAGCGACCGAGCGCCTGTATTATGTGTTAATGCCATCTCTGCTGCTGCTTCCAAAGCGTCGTCCGTAAATTCCAGTTCGATATTATCAATGTGGAATAGTTGTTGATATTGCTTGATGATTGCATTTTTGGGTTCTTTTAACACTTGAATTAGAGACTCTTTGTCCAAAGATTCGAGTTGGGTTACTACTGGTAATCGCCCTACGATTTCTGGTATAAACCCAAATTCCAATAGGTCTTCTGGGGTTATCTGGGTTGAGGTGATTCCGCGGTTATCTTCTTTTTTCTGTGTGTTACTTAAAAAACCCATTTGGTCTATCGTTGTTGCCCTCTTAGCGACTATATCATCTAGGCCTTCGAACGCTCCGCCGCATATAAATAGTATGTCATTGGTATTGATCTGCAGAAAGTCCTGATGAGGATGCTTTCGACCGCCCTGTGGTGGCACGTTGGCGATGCACCCCTCAATTATCTTGAGAAGTTCTTGTTGTACTCCTTCACCAGAAACATCCCTAGTGATAGACCTATTAATGCCTTCTTTACGTGCTATTTTATCTAGTTCATCTATATAGATGATGCCGTGTTCCGCGCGTGATATATCCCAGTCGGCAGATTGAATCAACCTAAGTAATATGTTCTCGACGTCTTCCCCGACGTACCCTGACTCGGTCAAAGAGGTAGCGTCACAGATTGCAAAGGGTACGGACAAGGTCTTTGCAAGTGTTTCTGCTAATAATGTTTTACCGCAGCCGGTTGGACCAATAAGTAATATATTTGTTTTTTGCAGCTCCACGTCGGATATGGTGGAGCTGTTCCAAACCCTCTTGAAGTGGTTATAAACTGCAACACTTAGGACTTTTTTGGCTTTATTTTGTCCAATTACGTATTGGTCTAAAGTTTTGTATATGGATTTGGGCACCAAATCTTGGTCCGGGGTTGTTACAGGGTGGTTCGGGTAGTTCTTGGATTGTATGAGTTGTCCAAGAACTTTCACGCAGTCGTAACACATCGTAGCCGAACTCTGGCCGGAGACTATGAGGCTATTTCTACTATGTCCTTTTCCGCAGAATGAGCATAGTAAGTTTTTAGCATTACTTTGATTGCTGCCGTTGCTGCCGTTAGCCACGCTTAATCCAGAGGTTCCCTAATGGCGTTGTGTATTTTACTCTTTATCACTTGGGCCGCTAAGAATTTCGTCTACAAGACCATATTCCACGGCTTGCTCGGAAGTAAGGTAGTAGTCTCGGTCGGTGTCTCTGGCTATCTTTTCGTAATCTTGGCCAGTATTTCCTGACAGTAAGGTGCGAATTTTATCCTGCAAACGTAGTATTTCTCTTGCTGCGATTTCAATATCAGTTGCTTGTCCCTGGGCTCCCCCAAGGGCCTGATGCATGTGTATCGTTGAATTAGGCAGGCAATAGCGCTTGCCTTTAGCTCCACCAGATAGTAGAACAGTGGCCATACTGGCAGCCATGCCCAAGCATATAGTGGACACTTCGCAGTTTACCAGTTGCATTGTGTCGTATATTGCTAGTCCTGAGCTTATGACTCCACCAGGGCTGTTAATGTAAACGCTTATCCCTTTATCAGGGTCTTCTCTTTCAAGATAAAGAAGTTGTGCGATAATCACATTGGCTATTGGATCTGCGATTTGAGTGCCCAGAAATACAATTCTCTCTTTGAGAAGAAGAGAATATATATCGAATGCTCTCTCTCCTCGTGGGCTAGTTTCGATTACCATCGGTACTATGTTTTGCGGCGTTACCATGCTGTTACTGGGAACAACCAGTGATGAGTCGTAGGGGTTGTTCAACATTTTTATCTATACTCCTTATTTCGCTTCTTCAGTTTCGTTCTGTGGTTTTGTGTCTGTCTCTGACGTTTTATCTGCTGAGTCGTCGGTATTCTCTGGGGCAGTAATCCCCTGAGTTATATCGACTATGCGGCCCATTATTTTTTGATTAAGTAATGATGATGCTATATTGCTCCTAACAGCGTCAGACGATAAATTCCGGCGCATTTGGTCTGAATTTTCACCTGCGGACTCGATCAATGAGTCGATTTCCTTCTGGATATCGTCCTCGGATATTTCTAGAGACTCCGTCTCGGCTAGTTTTCTCAATACCAGAAATCTAGTTAATCGCTCTCTAGCTGTAGGGCGCAACTCTTCTTGGAATTCTTCTGATGTCTTTCCTATGTAACTGAGGTACGTGTCCATGTCGAGACTCTGGTTTCGGAGCATGCGCTCCCGTTCTTGTTGCATATTCTCGACTTCACGTTCGTATAGAAGCTCTGAAGCCTCTATATCTGCTAGATCTACAATCGCTTCAATAGCTTTTGACTCCAAATCCCTCGTCGCTTCCGCTTCTGCTTCATCCGATAGGCGTCCCCTAACGTGGGATGTAAGCTCTTCAAGCGTATCATACCCATCTCCGATACCTTTAGAAAACTCGTCATCTAGTTCGGGTAATAGTTTCTCTTTTACCGACAGTATGGTTAGATCAAAAGCACATTCTTTCCCAGCGAACTGCTCTCGAGGATAATCATCTGGTATCGTGATGGTAAATGATTTATTTTCTTGGTCGTTCATGCCTTCTAAATTAGTAGCAAAACCAGGGAATGGGAGTACGTTGTCTTCTTGGGGTATATAATCTATTCCCTCATCGTTAACGACCTCTTCTCCATCTATTGTGCCAGTGACTGTTATATTCAACAGGTCACCATATTGGACCGGTCGATCTACTGGTTCCCATGGAGCGGAGTCATGTCTTAGTCTTTCTAATACGTCATTAACTTGTTCGTCTGTGATTTCTACTGCTTCTTTTTCTATACGTATATCTTCGTATTCTCCGAGGTTAACAGTGGGTTCTAATGGTATTACTGCTTTGAATGTAACGGGTTCAATTTCGGTTATCTCAATTTGAGGTTCTGCAAACGCCTGAATATCTTCGTTTCGTAGGACTGTATCAAGGGTTTCTGGGATCAAGTAGTCTAGGGCTTCGTTAAGGAGAGCAGTCCTACCTATGTAGCTCTCCACTATTGTTCGTGGAGCTTTACCTTTTCTGAATCCGGGTATATTGAGCCGGCCTACAGACCTTCTATACGAACGATCGATAAATGGATCCTCGTCTTCAGGTGCCATTTCCACAGACAGTGTGACTTCTATCGAGTTAGCTTCTTCTTTAGTGACCCTCAAAAATGTTCTCCAGAAAACTAAAGTTTTCGGTATCCGAACATGGAATCGTATACCGTTATATGTGCGTAAAAGGACATCGGCAAGTATAGCATAAACGGTTTTAGCGTGGAAGATTGCAAGGGTAAATAATTTATAGATCATACGTGTGTATTGAAGTAAGCCTCTTTGACATTACGCTAAATCCTTGTATCAATGGCAGTTTTATAAAAAAGTCTAAAATTGGTAAAAACCTGTATTGTTTTCTCGTTGACGTAGTATTGACAAGATTGATAACGTCGCATGTGTGATGTGAGGAAGGGTTCGGGATAACTGGACTTAATGGTCCTCCTCTTTATTGCCAGGTTTGACGAAAAATCAGATTTGGTCCTGTTAGATTCAAGCTCGTAGAGCTAGTCTGTAGATTATTTGCCGTGACTGAATGGCTAGATCGCCTGGTATCAGGTGGTTGGGATATGTTCTCGTATTTCAGGCATGGCTGTCATTATTGAGAATTAACGTCTTGGGAACTAATGATATGCAGGCTGTAGCTTATGACATTAATGAGTCTGAATGTTTCTTCGATGCCAGAGGGAATACACCTGTCTGGAGCGAATCTATGGGTAGCATGAAATTTCATCTGCCAGTATTAGTTCCAGAGATTATTGAACATTTAAATGTAAAGAATGCCGGGGTTTATGCCGACTGTACGCTCGGACAGGGAGGTCATTCTTTAGCCTTACTGGAAGCGTCTGAGCCAGATGGATTAGTCCTTGGTATTGACCGTGATGGTAGTTCTGTGGCCGAGGCTAATGCAAGATTAACAGTTTATTCAGATAGGTTTATAGGGGTACAGGGAAACTACAAGGATCTACCTGATATTGCTGTTCAGAATGGTTTTTCTAGTTTTGACGGGATTTTGCTAGACCTTGGATTCTCTTCTAAACAAATAGATACAGACGGATACGGTCTTAGTTTCCAAAAAGATGAATATTTAGATATGCGCTTTGACAGAGACTCTGACTGTATAACCGCTTCCGATATTGTGAATACCTTTGAAGAAACCGAGCTAGCTAATCTAATCTACCAATATGGGGAAGAACGATCTTCACGGAGGATAGCGAAAGCTATAGTACGGAATAGACCTCTTTATACTACCAAAGAATTGTCAGAAACAATTCTTAGAACGATAAACAGTCGATCTCGTATTCATCCGGCTACTCGTACTTTTCAGGCTCTTCGAATACGGGTCAATGATGAGCTCCATAACTTAGAAATAGGGCTTCAGAATATTGTTTCGCTATTAAGCCGCCTGGGCAGGTTAGGAATAATAAGTTATCACAGCCTTGAGGATAGAGTAGTCAAATCAACCTTATTTAAGGAATCGTCAACTTGTATATGCTCTCCTGAATTGTTGGAGTGTCTTTGCGAGCATAAACCTCGTCTGCGCCTAATAAATAGGCGGGTCATAAAACCCACATCTAGTGAGATAGCCTTGAATCCTCGGAGCAGAAGTGCTCGGTTAAGGATCGCTGAAAATATTGCGTAGGTAGATAGTTACTCGACAGCCCACCAGGGGCGATTGACAAAATGGAGAAATTAGAGCGTTAGGCTCGAAGGATGGTAAATAAGTGGCAAAAGAAACATATTACGCCGCGGTGGACGTTGGTACTAACAAGGTCAGCTCCATATTAGCAAGAGTGGGCTCCGAGGGAGAACTTAAGATTCTTGGGACAGGGATATCTCCTTGCTATGGTGTTCAAAAAGGTAGAGTGGAAAGTATTGAAGAGGTGAAGTCGGCTGTCGCATCTGCTCTCGGAGAAGCACAAAGGTATGTTGGTAGAGGGGTAATATCTTCAGTCTATGCCAGTATTAGTGGTAATCACATAACGTGTATGAACACCAAAGATACGCTTCGGAATAGTGAATATGTTGACGGCCTAACCGCTCAGCACCTTAGTGAATTAATGAAGGCATCGTTGCCAGATATAGATGCTTCGAAAGAGATACTTCACGTTATTCCTATTGGATATGAAGTGGATGGACTTTCCGGAGTTAGGAATCCATTTGGATTGCACGCGAATGATGTTCAGGTTGAATCTCATGTCGTAACTGGCGACGCTACCATAATAAAGAATACTGTTAAGACTATCGAAGCTTGCAAGGTAGGAGTTAATAGTCTTGTCTATCAAGGTTTGGCTTCATCAGAAGCAACGCTCACTGGCGACGAACGAGAGATGGGAGCGGTATTGGTCGATATTGGTGCAGGTACATCGGATATCTGTATATATAAGTACGGGAGTCCATGGTATTCCAGTGTGGTTCCTGTAGGAGGTAGCCAATTAACGCGTGATTTATCCGTCGCGCTGAGGGTTCCCTATTATATGGCGGAAGAAATTAAGGTGAAATGGGGCCATGCGTTTCCTGAAATGGTAAAAGCTGATGAGGAGGTGGTTATACCAAGTGTGCAAGGTCAACCAAAGCGTGTGGTGAAAAGACGAGGGTTGTGTGAACCTATTCATCAAAGGACGTTGGAAATATTGAAGCTCATCATGCTTAGAGTAAGCCAATCAGGGCTTCGACAATTGCCCAATGGAGGACTAGTTATTACCGGTGGTACTTCGGAACTGCAAGGATTGCGAAAACTTGTTGAGGATAATCTCGGAGGCCCCGTAAGAATAGCAAATCCTTCAGGCATAGCAGGTCTACCGACTCAGCTACAAAAACCTGGTTTATCGGCAGCTGTCGGTACATTAATTTGGGGTATTAAGCATCAAGGTGAAAGTCGCGCCTATCGTGAGCGTGATCGATATAACGCCGGATACAGGTCACTATTAAATCGATTAGGTCGGGTTAAGGATAAGGTGGCTAACAGGTAGTTATGTCGAATTGACTATTGATGCGATGGTGACGAGTGTGTGCTTGGGTGGGATGATACATAGTCTACAACTAGCCTAGACACCATCAAGAGAATTTTAAAGAATACAAAATCTTGTGGAGGGTCAAATTTATTATGGTACTAGAAAATTCAGCTTCGTGGGAACCTAACAATGAGCTAAGTGATAACCTTAATCTCGTTCCTGAAATTGCCAGGGGCGTGCCTATGATAAAAGTACTTGGTATTGGGGGGGGCGGAAGTAATGCGGTAAGCCGCATGTATAAAGAGAAATTACCTGTAGTAGAGTATTTCGCTATGAATACCGATGCTCAGCATTTGTTTCGATGTGATGTAGCTCAAAGAGTTGCTCTCGGTCAGAACTTAACGAGAGGTCTTGGGTCAGGCGCGCAACCTGAGTTGGGTAGGCAGGCAGCGGAAGAATCCAGGGCCGAGATTCAGCAAGCGGTTGAAGGGGCAGACATGGTTTTCTTGGCCGTTGGAATGGGTGGTGGAACTGGGACTGGAGCCGCCCCTGTGGTCGCGCAAATTGCAAAAGAATCTGGAGCTTTAACCATAGCAGTAGTAAGCCGACCGTTCTCCTTTGAGGCGGCTGCTCGCCGTAAGAATGCCGAGGAGGGCATTGCTAGATTAAGGGATCATGTGGACACATTGATTACGATTCCAAACGATCGCCTTTTGGAAATGAACACAAAAGAGGATCAGGCTTTCACTTGGGAAGATGCCCTGAAGATGGCAGATTCAGTTCTTCATCAAGGTATTCAAGCGATAGCGGAAGTTGTAACTGTACCAGGCGAAATTAACGTAGACTTTGCGGATGTCAAAACCATATTGGCTGGTGCAGGTCCTGCTTGGATGGCTATTGGAAAAGGAAAAGGCGAAACGCGTGCAGCTGACGCAGCTAAGATGGCTACGAAGAGCCCTCTGTTGGATATCGCTATGGATGGTGCTAAGCGCATTTTATTCGTTATAACCGGTGGTTCGAACTTGACACTTCGTGAGGTCCAAGACGCGGCGAAAGTAATCGAAGATATGGCGGATCCAGAAGCTAATATTATATTTGGTACGAGTAGAGATCCTCGGCTAGACGATGAGGTCAAAATAACAATGGTTGCGGCCTCATTCCCTATCATTCAGGATAATCAGCAGATGAGAGAAGAGGAATTACAAAGACTTTTACAAGATGTTTCGTCTCAGACGGAAGAAGAACTTGATGTCCCCAGTTTTCTCAGGCCACAATCTGGAGGTCGACGGGGATTTTTCAGGTAAAGACCGTGCTTAATGGCTAGGTCATTCTGATTGCAAGACGGAGTTAGAGACACTGGGGTAGTGTGGATGTGGATAAAACCTGCACAATGTGGGTTCTAAGGTGATAGGCTCTTCTCCGTCTTGTATGCTAAATTATTATCTAGTAGAGGAATATTCTCGGAGGCTTTACGCAATAATTTCTTATCTTCTATCCTAACAAATAAGTCCCGAGAACCATTTATAGACCACCCTCATTTTGAGGGTGGTCTCTTCATTTCATACTAATGTGTTCGTTATCAAATGTAATACTCTCTTAATACTTGTTGTTGTAAGTTATATGTCTGTTATGAGCCATTTAATATAAAAACTCGTAGTAAATCTATATTGACTTTCAGTTATAGACTCTAATACAATCCCGTCTACTATAAGTTGTATGTTGAAAGCACGCTGATACAATATTTAGTATTTATAAGAAAATTTTGAGAAAGTTTTAAAAAAGGTGCCAAATTGAAGTGCCCGTATTGTGCTTCTACAGAATCAAAAGTAACGAATTCCCGTGAAGCTGAAAGCGGAACTCGCAGAAGACGGGAATGCCAGTCGTGTTACGCACGATTTACCACCTATGAAAGAATTCAGGTGGCAGGTTTGGTAGTTTTGAAGGAAGACGATCGTCGGGAAGAATTCAATAAAGAGAAGTTGATAGAAGGCATAAGAAAAGCATGTACCAAGCGACCGATATCTCCGAAGGCGATAGAGAAGCTGGTTGAGGAGATAGAAGGAGAATTGTATGGCAGTGGCCAATGGGAGGTTTCTTCTGAAAATATTGGGGAAATAGTCATGGAAAGGCTAAGAAGGCTGGATCGGGTTGCTTACATCCGATATGCCAGTGTGTATCGAGACTTTACAGACATTGAGAGCTTTGAAAGGGCGGTGAAGGATTTGCGGGAGGATGAAACACGGCTCTCCTTGCCGCGATTAGGCAGTAAGAGCGCGCATCGGAATATAGATGCCGGTTCCAGAAAGCCTACTAAATATGGAAATAAAACGCCCATGTTAAAAGGACAAGTGAACTTATCTGCTTAAGATAGTAGAGAGTTCTGAGGAGATATTAAACTGATGAGTAGTAGTGTCCAATACTCGGCTCTCGCAAGGCTGTTAAGCCACAATAATAGAGCACATGATTTAGAAGAGATCATGAAGCAAAGTTTGGTCCCAACCGAGTATCCATATCAAGTGGATTTGGAATATCAAGAGTTGCCTATCAATCCTTTCGCTGAACTCCAGGATGAATTTGAAAAAGAAGTTAGAGCTAGTTTAGTGACATGTTGGCTAGCTATCCCAGAAACCGACGAAGAGTAAAGAATTAGAAATGTATCCATGCAAACAAGTCTAATGACAACGGCTTAAGGAAAATAATCGTGAAACATGGTAAAACTTGAATGATATATCAAGTGTTACATGTGACCAGTTATTGACGAATAACTAAGTCGTAAACCCATCAAATCTGCAGGATACAAGCAAGGGGTTATTTTGGAAAGACAAATAAAATACATTGTGCAAGTACACTGCGAACCTCTACCCATTGGGTTAGAGGGCACTATAGTCAATTTTCTGAGTGATTATTTTAATGTGACCGGGTGTTCTGTCGATAATCAAGGTATGATACTCGAGCTCAGATCAAGCCATGCGATAGCTTATGGCGCAATCAAAGACTTGGCGGATTTGATAGTAGAAGTTTTGAACATGAATGGTATAGAGTTCAGGCAAGGTGTTATCAATCGAGTTGAACAAGGTTACGCGCAATTTGTATACAAGGTAGTTAATTCGGAAGTCATTGCAAACCATATACTCGGATTGTGCAGGTCCTGGAGTTATATAGTAGGTAATGCAGTTAAAGAATTAATAGCGAAGATGTTCGGTGGGACTCGACTCGTGCCTGAGATGTATTTCCATGGCAATGTTTTGTTGGATGTCATGCTGTCGACTCGAGTCAAACAGCTTTCTACAGATGGAGTGATAGACCGAAGTTAATATACCTAACAGTTAATACAGAGTGATTGAATTAGTTGAGGGGGGTTGTTGAAGTGACAATTACTAGAAAAGAGTTAGAGTTCTCTACAGAGGAAATTAGAAATAAAATTAGAAATGCTCTCAAAGAATCTGGGATTGCTGATCAAGTCAATGAGAGATCTAATGAGCTGACGGAAAATTCCAAGGTGGTTTTACAGAGGAGATACCTGTCAAAAGATAGAGAGGGTAATATCCTTGAAGACCCCGATGGGATGTTTCGTAGAGTAGCGTCTAACCTGTCGCAGGCCGATCTTAATTACGGTGTCACAGAGATCCAAAGACGAGCTACTGAAGATGAATTCTATGATGTTATGACACGTCTGGAATTTTTACCAAACTCACCAACGTTGATGAATGCTGGTCGTGAATTGCAGCAGTTGTCTGCCTGTTTTGTGTTACCAGTTGACGATTCATTGAGTTCTATTTTCTCTCGCGTAAAGGAAACGGCTTTAATTCATAAAAGTGGTGGAGGTACTGGCTTCGCGTTCTCGCGGCTTAGGCCGGAGGGCGATGTGGTTGGGTCTACTGGTGGAGTTGCGTCAGGTCCTGTGAGTTTTATAAATGCTTTCGATGCTGCGACGGACGTTGTGAAACAAGGCGGGACACGTCGTGGAGCAAATATGGGGATATTGAAGGTGACCCATCCAGATATATTGAAGTTTATTACGGCGAAAGAGGATGGTACCAAATTAACTAATTTTAATATCTCTGTGGCTGTAACCGAAGATTTTATGGAGAAAGTTAAGAATAATGAGATGTTTGATCTAATAAACCCGCGAGGAGGGGAGATTGCGGGTCAGCTCAATGCTCGTGAAGTGTTTGAACAAATGGTTCAGTTAGCATGGAAAACTGGCGATCCAGGTATTGTTTTTCTAGATCGTATTAATCGAGATAACCCCAATCCTCAACTCGGGGAGATAGAATCAACGAATCCTTGTGGAGAACAACCATTGCTTCCCTACGAGTCTTGCAACCTAGGGTCGATTAATCTGGCCCGTATGGTCACGTTTACTGATGATGACGTGGTTATGGATTGGGATAGGCTCGCAAGGGTAACTCACACAGCGGTACATCTGCTAGATAATGTTATAGACATGAACCAATATCCAATCGCTGAGATAGCGGATATGAGTCGAACTACGAGGCGTATTGGAGTCGGAGTCATGGGGTGGTCAGATTTGTTGGTTGAACTGGGAATAAGATACGATTCTCAAGAGGCATTAGACCTGGCCGAACAAGTCATGAAGTATATACAAGAAGAGAGCTATAAAGCTTCAGGACATCTAGTAGATTCAAGAGGGACATTCCCTTCATGGGAGGGTAGTGCGTACAATAATAGTTCAAGTAGTCAGAAGATGAGGAACTCTGCACCGGTAACTATAGCGCCTACAGGAACAATCAGCATAATTGCTGGAGCTTCCAGCGGAATTGAGCCTTTATTCGCTTTGTCATACGTCCGCAACGTGATGGATAGGACTAAACTAGTAGAAGGTAATCCGTATTTTGAAGCGATAGCCAAAGCCGAAGGGTTTTATTCTGATATCCTGATGCAACAGTTAGCAGAATCGGGTAGTCTGGAACATCTAGAAGTCCCTGAGTGGGTTAAAGAATTATTTAGAGTCTCTCATGATATAAATCCAGAATGGCATGTTCGGATGCAGGCGGCATTCCAAAAACATACAGATAATTCTGTCTCAAAGACAATTAATTTTCCGCATGATGCGACCATAGACGATGTTCGCCAAGCGTATATGCTAGCGTATGAAACCAATTGTAAGGGTATAACTGTATATAGAGATGGTAGCAAATCTGAGCAAGTATTGAGCACAGGTGATACTTCTAAGCATTCTGCTGATGCTAAAGAGAACGTAGATATATCAGAAATACCGTACTATAGAGTACCAAGGGAGAGACCTAGGGAAATAAGAGGCGTTACTGAGCGTGTTCGTACCGGCCACGGCAATATGTACATTACTATTAATTTCGATGAAGAGCAGTTGCCGTTCGAAGTGTTTAGCACTTTAGGTAAGGCGGGAGGGTGTGATTCTGCGCAATTAGAAGCAATATCTCGTCTCGTGACGCTAGCTCTGAGGTCTGGCGTAGATCCCCAGGAGATAGTTAGTCATCTGAGAGGAATTACTTGTTGTCCTGCTTGGGATGAAGGGACTTTAGTTCGTTCAGCTCCTGACGCAGTGGCGCTCGCTGTGGAAAGGCATTTGGGACAAAATGGACATGGTTCTAATAGGTTGCCTACAGCGGAGCCTGTTGCAACACAGCTAGGTTTCACAACAGAAACCGACGATGCGATTAGTGTGGTTTACGAAGGTGGCAGGAGATGCCCTGACTGTAATGGTCCAGTAATGTTCCAGGAAGGTTGTGTAAAATGCGTAGACGGATTTTGTGCATGGAGCAAATGTGATTAACTATGCTTAGGTCTGGATCTATGCACATAGCATCGGTTAGAGTCCTTGTTAGGTATACATATGGTTGATAAGCCTGCTATAGCCATAACAATGGGAGACCCTTGTGGAATCGGGCCAGAAGTAGTTGTAAAGGCTTTATCTGACCGTAACGTTTATTCCACTTGTCGTCCTATCGTAATAGGTAATGTTATTGCTATGGAAGCGGCAGTTCGTAGCTCTCAGAGTTCAATGACAATTGTGGAGCCAACTGACTTAACTATAGCTGGGTCCGACAGTTCATCTATAGACGTTGTAGACATACATAATTTAAATCCAGAGGATATTACTATAGGCCAAATAAGTATCCCCTGTGGGAAAGCTGCAATGGAATGGGTTACTAAAGCTGGAGAGATGGCTTTATCTGGCCTTATTGATGGCATAGCCACTGCACCACTGAATAAAGAAGCAGCAAGTTTGGCTGGATATCAATCTATTGGTCATATGGAGCTTCTACAGGAATTATCTGGATCTAAAACTGTCGCTACTATGCTCCTTGCAAAAAACTTGAGGGTTGTGCACTTGACTACACATAGGTCCTTGAAGCTAGCATGCGATTACGTTAAAAAAGATAGGATATTAGAGTTTCTAGACTTAACGGATCAGAGCTTCAAGAAATGGGGTTTCCTAGATCCTAGGATAGCTGTTGCTGCGTTGAATCCTCATGGTAGTGACGGAGGACTCCTCGGTAACGAAGAGGCAGAAGAGATTGCCCCTGCAGTAGAACAAGCACGTAGCAAAGGGATCAATGCGACTGGTCCGGTTCCCGCTGATATTGTTTTCCATCAGGCGATTAATGGTCAATATGACACCGTTTTGTGCATGTACCATGACCAAGGCCATATACCGGTAAAAGTGTATGGTTTTGAGGAAAGCATCACTGCTAATCTAGGATTGCCCTTTGTTAGAACATCCGTAGATCATGGCACAGCCTTTGATATAGCCGGAAAGGGAGTTGCTGATCATACCAGCATGTTGGAGGCGATAAGATTGGCTGTTGGTTTATCGCTTGGTAATGGGCTATCCGATTTTTGACCTCTCCATACAACAGTTCGTAGTAAAAATGCATACTAGTACATTGGATTAGCCTATAATGTGTACTGATTCTGTGCCAATATTTGATCGTCTATTCATTTTATTATTTTAATTACTTTTTAAAGCTGTGTAGTGTAATGCTATAATCTTCTAAACGAAAAGTAGGCTGTTAACATGAGACTTTCTTTCATAGGCGGCGGCACGATGGCCGAAGCTATAATAGGGGGCATACTGGAAGCCCAGATTGCTGTGCCCAAAGAGATATGGGTTGGCGAAGTTGTCAAATCCCGGCGAGAGTATTTATCCAGCACGTATGGCATCAATGCCATCGATAATAATATTGAAGCTATCAACGAATCGGAACTGATAGTTCTGTCTATTAAGCCTCAAGATGTATCATCTGTATCTCAGGTGATACAAAACAGGATTTCTAATCATCAGACTGTAGTTTCTATTATCGCAGGTGCTACGATCAATACGTTGATGGAGTCTACGGGTCATAGCAAAATAATAAGAATCATGCCCAATACTCCTGCTCAGATTGGCAGCGGAATGAGTGTATGGACGGCTTCAGATGACGTGGATGCTTCTCATATAGAATTGACCAAGACGATCTTGTCTACTATTGGCGAAGAAATTTATGTTTATGAAGAAAAATATCTTGATATGTCCACTGGACTTAGTGCTAGTGGTCCAGCTTATGTATTTCTGATTATAGAAGCTTTGATTGACGCTGGCGTTTATGTGGGATTGCCTAGAGATATGGCTAGGAAACTAGCCTTGCAAACTGTGTACGGAAGCGCGAAATTGGTGATGGAGACGGGCAGGCATCCAGGAGAGCTCAAGGATATGGTCGTGTCTCCTGGAGGTACTACCGCCGAAGGTGTTCAGGTACTGGAAAAATATTCTGTACCTGCTGCGTTAGTGGAAGCGGTGAATAGTGCGTATTTGAAGTCTATAAGGCTGGGAGAAAAGTAAATTCTAATGGGCCTAATTCAACTCATTCATTTTGTATTCACTATGTTTTATTTGGCCATATTGGGACGCATTATATTGTCATTTATCATTCCCATGATGGGTGGTCGTCCTAATCCAATTTTAATTAATATATACGATATATTGGCGCAGATTACAGAACCTATACTAGGCCCTGTACGCAAGATTATACCCACCGTGGGAATGTTGGATTTTAGCCCATTGGTCGTAATAATAGTGCTCCAAATTATTCACGAAGTTTTAGTAGTTGCCTTGTCGTAGAATGTTGGAGCGGTTCTGTTAATGGTCGCATTCTGATATGGATTCTTGATAAATGGGAAATTCAGATAGTGATCAAGATATTAAGATTGGTTTTTCAGCCGTAGATATCGGGGATTCACCTAATGGTGCTTATTTGATCATTCTGTCGGGCCTGCCAGGGACCGGTAAGTCTTATTTTGCTAAACAGCTTAGCGATGTGGTCCCCTGTGTTGTAGTGAGTAGTGATCGTGTACGAAAAGCTTTGTTCGTATATCCCAAATACACACGAAACGAGCACGCTAGAGTTTTCTCCGTCTGTCATTCGATTATCAAGAGTTTACTTGTACAATCTTATAAAGTTGTGTTTGACGCTACTAACTTGAATGAGGAATTCAGAAGGCCATTATACAAAATAGCGGATGAAGTGGGATGTCAGTTTACAATTGTGGCTGTATCCTCGGATATCGATATTGTCACAGAAAGGCTGCGTTTGCGGATGGAAACAGAGAATCCTGCAGATTATTCAGATGCAGATATCAATGTATATAATTTTTTGCGCATAGGCAGGCAATCGATACTTGAACCGCACATTTGTATGATATCTCCTGTAGATAATTCTCATGTGTTGAAAGAAATATGTAATCGGATCGAACGAGCCGGTTCCTTGCCTGATATTTAGCGAGAGAAAGTCTTAGTGGTATAATCGTCAGCATTATTGTCAAAGAGAATATCTGGAGGTGTTTACCATGCCACAGACAACAGGCCTTGGACACGTTGGAATCCATGTGAATGACATGGCTAAGATGCGTGATTTCTATACTAGGGTGATAGGACTACAGGTTTCTGATGAAGATCTGGAAGGAGCGTATAGAAACGGTTTGGGTATGTGCTTCCTCAGTTCTGACCCAGTAGCAGAGCACCATGAGTTTGTATTAGTTGAAGGTAGATTGTCCGAAGACGATACTCAGTTGGTGCAGCAAATGTCTTTTAAAGTTCCTGCTATACAGGACCTTAGAGACTATAAGAGACTTATTGAACAAGAAAATCTCAAGATAGACAGAATAGTAAGTCATGGAAACGCTTTTGGGATGTACTTTTTTGATCCAGAAGGGAATAGGGTGGAATTATATTACAGAACTGGATTGCCTGTTCCGCAACCCCATGGAGATCCTATAGATTTGAGCAGATCAGATGAAGATCTTTTAGCGGACGCAAGGGAAGTTCTTATCTCTAAAACACGATAATTTAGAGCAGGTTTTTGTTATACATTCATGTCGTTCACTGCGATACGTAATATATATCAGGTTATGATGTCTTAATCGCATGAGTAAATAAATTGAAAACTCGTGCTAATGCTGTCAAATATTCAGATATGCCTCCAAGGTATCATTATTGGAAATGGCGCGTCCTATTGGTCTTTGCATTCTTCTATCTGTTCGCCTATTTTGGCAGATTTAATTTTTGGCCGATCTCACCGCTTGTCAAAGACGATCTAGATTTTACCTATATTCAGATAGGACTGGTGAATGTCTGTTTGCTTTGGGGATTTGGCCTAGGCGATATATTACACGGCCGAGCATCAGAGTATTATGGCTTTCGCGTGTGGATTGTTTTTGGAGCTATAACTACTACCGTATTCAACCTTATAGCTAGCCTTGGAACTTCAATTTGGACTATAGCTGTTCCTTATGGTATTGCGGGGTTTTGCAATGCAGCTTGTTGGGCTCCAGGAATTAGCATGATTGCTCAATGGTGGCCTCGAAAAGACCGTGGATTAGCCCTTGGTATTGTTGGTACTGCATCGGGTGGTTCGATGCTATTAATGTGGTGGGTAGTTGGATATGTAGGGATTGAATTTGGTTGGAGGGCAGCTTTTAGATATCCTCCGATAATAGTTTTGATACTTGGTGTTGTTCTATACTTTTTAGTTAGGGATCGCCCTGCGCATGTAGACATGGATGAATATATTGAGGAAGATCCTGTATCTTCTACACCGGAAATATCGGTGCCTGTTCGATCCACTAAATTAGGGCCCTACAAGCTATTGCTCAAAGACCCTAAATTTCATTTGGCAAGTCATGTTAAGGGACTTGAGAATGTAGTGAAATACGGGCTCACTACCTGGATTCCGCTCTATTATTTCGAGGTCGGTAAACATTCCATTGAATCTACAGTATTACTAACTGCTATTCTTCCAATGGGATATTTAATAGCACCCCTGATCTCCGGTTTAATTTCCGATAGATTGCTGAATAGCAATAGACGACCGATGGTAATCACGTCTTGTGTCATAAGTGCTGGAGTTTTGTTTCTAGTGGCTATTGTACCGCCATATTCATCATATATTGGAGCACTACTTCTGTTACTTGGCGGCCTCAGTATTGGATTGTCACCTATGTCTACTCTTGCTGTCGATATAGCCGGCAGAGATATGGCTGCAACTTCTTCCGGATTGTTAGATGCTCATGGTTACGCCTACGCTGGCCTTCAAGCATTACTTTTTAGTATTATCCTGGACATGACAGGTAGTCCCTGGAATATCGTGTTTATTTGTATGGCATTGGTAAGAGTATTATCAGTAGTGATGATATATAAGGTGCGTGTTTAATTGAGCGGAATTTCCACTATATTAAAAGTGAGCATTTCTTGGGTTGAACGTTTATCTATGACGACTACTATAACCTTCTTTATAGTGTTCTTAATTCTGATTGTTATTGTTGGTACAGTGATAAGTCCTCAGGGCAGAGCTGTGATCCACACCAGCTTATTTGTGTCTCAAATCTTGGACCTTCCGATTAAACCACAAACTTGGTTTATTGATACACCAATCAGACAAAAGGTGATATACCCTGGTCCCCACACGGAACTGGTTTCAGATGTCTATTCTTTATCCGACGGAGAGAGTCGGCCTGGGATTTTATTGTTTTTAGGGGCTAACGCCGCGGGCAGAGACGATCCGGACGTGATCCGTCTAGGGCAAGCGCTAGCGCGATCAGGTTTTATTGTGATGTTTCATTGGTCTCAATCTATGGGAGAGCAGAATGAGCTAGATCCTAGTGAGATAGAAAATCTGGTCTGGGCTTTTCAACATTTGATTGCTCAACCTAAGGTAGTGGATTCAAAAACAGGTATAGGTGGTTTCTCAGTTGGAGGATCTTTCGCTCTGATTGCTGCCAGCGATAGTAGAATACGAGATAACATAGCGTTCGTTAATTCTTTCGGCGGTTATTTCGACGCGCATGACTTATTTTTGCAAATAGCAACTCGGTCAATTATTGATAGCAATACCCAAATTGATTGGCAAGTAGATCCCTTGACACTAAGGGTGTTTTCAAATGAGGTTATCGGGTCGTTGACTAGTGATGTCGACAAAGAACTCTTAAAAGGGTTATATAGTGGTCGAATCACTGCTGAGTATAGTGAGCTTGCTAAATTATCGCCACAAGCTTTAAAAGTTAAAGGGTTAATTGATGGGGAAGATTTAGAGGCGGCTCGTAAATTAATGGCTGAGTTACCTCAAGAGGTTCTTATGGACTTAGACAGTATTTCTCCTAGAAATCACGTTCATAATATTAAAGCTGAAGTTTTGATTATACATGACGTAGCTGATCTGCTTATACCAGTCAGCGAGTCCAGGAAATTGGCATCTGCTTTTGAAGGCAATGCTAACTTTAAGTATACTGAAACTGATCTATTTGATCATGTTCGACCTACAAAAGACCGCAATTGGCGTAAGACGCTAATTGGTGGTTTCAAAGTTTACAAGCATATGTATCGCATCATCAGGTTTGCAATGTAGGCAAAAGTTAGTTTCTATGACGAGCTTGTTGCAGTTTTTGTACGGTCCCTGGTACTCTCCAATCAACATACACTAGCACATGTTCTTTTATCGCCTCTTCGTGTACTCGGCACATCGCGCAGGCTTTGTCTATACACAAACCATGCTTAGGTATTAAATTTCTGCCTATATCCGCTAGTTGGTTGATAATATCTTGACTGCTTGCTTGTGATTGGCGAACTGTGTCTAGTAAGTCATCCAACTGGCTAGATATTTTTTCCATGGTCTCATTGTATTTTCGTAGGTTTTCGGCTGCTACTGCTCGCATATCGGTCTGCTGTGCTGACCCAGAGTATTCGTATATATTTGGGTTCCAATGAAAGAATTCCTGTTCACACGATTCACATATGTGTCGATTGTCCATCTGGTCACCTCTCGTCTGGTTCAGTTTCGTCGGCTTTCATAGCTGTGTGTAATGCTGCTATGGCCACCTCGATTTGCTGATCATCGGGCTGACGTGTTGTTAATCGTTGTAATAGCAAACCGGGTCCGGAAATTATCTTCGATATTCCCCACGATTGATGAGTGCCACTAAATCTGATTAGTTCATAGCTTATTCCTGCGACTACCGGTATCAATAATAAGCGCGATAGAATTCTCCATTCCAAATCGGGCCTTCCGAGAAATGCGAATACTATTATTGATACTAGTACTACAGTCAGTAGGAAGGCGGTTCCACATCTAGGATGAGGTGTGCCAAATTTGCGGACATTAACTACGTTTAATGGTAGTGAAGCTTCATGTGCGTGTACAGCCATGTGTTCAGCTCCGTGATATGCGAACACTCTTTTTATATCTTTAATTAAGCCAATGGCCGATATGTATGCTAATAATATTAATAGTCGTATTATTCCTTCAATAATATTGCTGGCTAAACTCGATGATATCCATGGATCTATAAGATGTACTATGAGCAATGGTAGTACGAAAAACAAACCTATTCCGAAGCATAATGAGAACGCTACCGTTGTAGCTAATAACCAGGTAGGCATCTCGTCTTCCGATGAGTTTATATCATTTTCTACAGCGAGCTGAGCTGAAATATTGAGCGCTGTGACTCCTATCACTAGAGCTTCTAATAGTATTATCATTCCTCGGAGTATTGGTACTTTTCGCGCCGGTCCTGTAAACAGTTTAGGTAATGCTTGTGACCTCGTCGGTATAGTGTTATTAGGTGCTCTAACTGCAACACTGAAATTATTCTGCCCACGGATCATTACTCCTTCTATAACTGCTTGCCCGCCGTATGTGAAACCTATGTTTTCTGGCATGATTTACCTAGTTCAGTCACTTTCCAGTATTGTTTACCAACACTCATTTATATCCGAGTATCTAAAAATAAAGTCGAGGATTTTTCCTCGACTTTATTTTCTCTTTATGCGAATTTCCTCTACTGTAGGTTATAACGTCGTCTCATTCTTTCAACTCGGCCTTGTGTATCGACGATACGCTGTTCTCCCGTGTAAAAAGGATGACATTTGCTGCATATCTCTACCCTTAGTTCAGTCTGAGTAGCACCTGTCTCGAAAGTGTTCCCACAAGAGCAGTTGACGGTAGCAGTATGGAATTCTGGATGTATATCTGGCTTCATAATCTTGCCTTTTTATGGTTAGACCTGTACTGGATTTTCAGGATAAACACTTACACGCTTCTTCCCTTTAGCAGCCCATTCGTATGTTACGTGCCCATCAATAGTAGAGTACAAAGTGTAGTCTCTTCCTAGACCTACGTTAGTTCCAGGCAATATACGGGTTCCTCGTTGTCTCACTAGTATTGACCCCGCACTGACTAATTGACCACCGTATCGTTTCACGCCGAGGCGTTTAGCGTTACTATCACGACCATTGTTAGTACTGCCGCCGGCTTTTTTATGTGCCATGTTTAGTCTCCTGCCTGTATATCTTGCACAGTGACCCGTGTGTAACTTTGCCTGTGCCCCAGCTTTCTTCTGTATCTCGTTTTTGACTTGTACTTAAAGACGATGATTTTGCGGTCTCTTCTTTGCTCTTTTACTTCAGCTAGGACTTTAGCTCCCTCTACTGTTGGAGTCCCAATGTTTAGTTCTCCATTGTTAGATAGTGCTAAGACTTCCCCAAATTCTGCGATAGAGCCAACTTCTGCTGTGATTTTTTCTATGTCTAGTGTGTCGCCGGTGGATACTCTGTATTGCTTACCACCGCTTTTAAATATCGCGTAATCCATAAATGACCTCAACCCTNAAATCTTACGTTCCATGGANTGCTATGTCAAGGATAAAACAGTCCAGTGTCTCAGAGTTTTCANCACAAATTAGGTAGTTTTGCTTTTANGTTTAACTATTCNTNAATCGGTTACTATTCGTATAATAAATCACTTAGACTCATAGTGAGAATGTACAATATATNATGAATAGTAATAGCGNTCATGNTAGACACGATTTTGAGAAGTTAAAACGATGGCATGAAGAACTCGTAGATATTGATCATGCCATTTTTAACTACTGCTCCGTGTTTATCGTTACAGAGACTGACACCGCCGCACAGGATATATTCCGCGTATACCGGACAGCTTTTGAAGGCATGGGTGCTAAATTCGCCAACCTAGTTATTTTTGGGCAACATGGATTTAGTGCGACCGCTAAAGCATTACTTCGAACTTTTCATAGTGAATCATTTAGTCTGCCGATGTTTCTTGTAATGGACTGGTCTAACCTATCTGGCTGTTATCAAATAGACCTACCATCAGGGAACGGCGACCAGATAGACTTAACAATCTTATCAGAGAAGGTCTTATCAATGATCGAGACTTCGTTGAATTTTCCGAATCAATTTGTAAGGATGGGAGATATCGCAGGAGTTCGTAAAATTGATACAAACATACTGTCTTTAGTGGATTCTGTGAGCGAAATTATTACCAATGTATCGATCCGGCCCGTTGACCCCGGTCAGGACTAAATCCTGGCCGGGGCAAGGGTTAGGCCTGTGCCCCACCACCAAACTACTTCACACCCTGTTAGGCACTTGACCAGCACCCTGCTTAAGTGAAGGCCCCTGTGGCCGGAATGGCTCCAAATTGTCAATTGAATCTTTGGGAGTGAGCCATTATGTTTCACTAAAAACTGCATGTCAATACTCAATTTTTCGTGTTTAAAACTACGAATTTCGTACATCTCTACATTGCTCAAAAATGTGCATAATACGTGCTTCATAATTGACGCAAGTCGCGGTCTAAAATATGATGGAAACAGTAATGAGTGATCGAAGACGGGGCAACGAATTAGGTCCATCAAATCGTATTTTTTATGGTTGGTGGATTGTTGTAGTATCTTCAATTCTTGGGATGTTTGGTAATGGTTCCATATCAAATGGATTCCCGCGATTTTTTGAGCCTATAAGAACTGATCTCGGTATCAGTTATTTCCGGATGTCTCTAGTTTTTAGTTTGGCTAGGGCCGAAGGTGGAGTAGGTGGGCCAGTTGTCGGTTGGTTAGTTGATCGATATGGCGCTAGGCCTATGATATTTTTCGGAGGATTACTTGCCGGAGTAGGGTTGATGCTTCTGTCACAGGCGACCAGTTATTGGGCGCTTGTATTTTTGTTTGCTGGTGTGGTCTCGGTTGGTAAAACAGCTGCTCTGGGCCAAACACTGATGGCAGCTGTTAATCAGTGGTTTATTCGTCGTAAAGCACTTGCTCTTTCTACCTTGATGACCTCGTTTGCGGCGGGCGGAGCCTTCGTGGTTCTTCTCCTCGATTTCGGAATATCGCAAATTGGCTGGCGTAATACTATATTCCTGACAGGTCTTTTCATCACGCTACTGACGATCCCGGTTTCGTTAGTTATACGTAGTCGGCCTGAAGATATGGGACTTCGTCCGGATGGTGATCTTCCATTACAAGACCTCTATGACGAAAACTCTGAAGTTTCAACGCATACTGATATCTATACAGAGCAGAATTTTACGGTGAAACAAGCTCTGCAGACTAGCAGTTTTTGGCTAATACTTTTAGGTGTTATTACTCGTGTCTCAGCGACAAACGCCATCATTGTGCATATATTTCCGATCCTTGAGCTAAAAGGTTTGGATGAGCGGACTGCCTCGGCATATGTTGCTTTTATGTTCCTAATGGCAATCCCACTAAGATTTGTGTTAGGAGTAGCTGGTGGTAAATTTTCCTCACAGAAGCTCCTGTTTTGGGGGATGAATATAGGGGCGATAGGAATATTTGCTTTATGGGCCCTGCCATCGCACTTGGGTGTCGTTATATTTATGATTGGGCTAGCCATCGTGGAAGGTATAACGTCCGTCAACTGGCTTATGGTTGGTGATTACTTTGGACGGTCTAGATTTGCGACACTGATGGGAGTCATGAGCGTTTTCCATAATTTCGGCATGTTCATAGCTCCGCTATTTGCGGGTTTTGTTCGTGACTATACAGCTAGCTACGATATAGTTTTGCTAACCTTTGCCCCTGTATTTGTCATTAGTGCTGTTTCGTTCGCTCTGGCGAGAAAACCCGTTTTGACCTCTGTGTGAAGTGTTTTAAGTGCTTGGCGACAAGAGTCTCATATCTTACGAAGTACGGGAAGTACGGTAGGATTATCTATAGTGAACCTTGCAATTCCTAAATATTACACATAAACGGGTTATCATGTGCTATATTTACACTACTGACATCCTAAATATGTGATGATATAATCGCCAACGTAAGGAGGTGGGCACTTGCACGCTATAGATTACGTCGCACCAAAAAGCATCCAAGAGGCCGTTGAATTGATGGCATCAAAAGGGGATCAGGCTAGAGCAATGGCTGGCGGCACTGACCTTTTGGTGCAGCTCAGAGGAGGGCGTCGTACGTCAGAAGTTGTTGTAGATATAAAAGACATATCTGAACTGAACCAGCTGACATATGACTCTCAAAAAGGTTTGACAATTGGAGCCGCGGTACCTTGTTACAAAATCTATCAGGATGACCAGATTGCTGGACTGTATCCAGGATTGGTCGACTCGGCTTCACTGATTGGAAGTATACAAATTCAAGGTCGCGCCAGTATAGGCGGGAACTTGTGCAACTCAGCACCTAGTGCGGATGGTATCCCTGCTTTGATAGCCCTTGGCGCTGTTGCCAATGTCGCTGGTCCGAACGGTAATAGGGAAATACCGGTAGAAGAATTTTGTACTGGACCTGGCCAAAACGTTTTAGGGTCTGGAGAGATACTAGTTTCGGTCAGTATTGCAGCTCCGCAAGACAAATCAGGGGCGGCCTACTTGAGATTCATCCCGCGTAACGAGATGGATATAGCTGTTGCCGGAGTTGGAGCTTCTGTACTTCTAGACTCAAGTGGACAAAACTTCGTCTCTGCCCGTATCGCGCTTGCCTCTGTAGCTCCTACACCTGTTTTTTCAAAAGCAGCCGGAGACTCTCTAGCTGGAAAACCAGTTTCAGATGACTCGATCAACGAGGCGGCTGAAAAAGCAATGGGAGATGCTAAGCCCATCACTGATATGAGGGGAACCATCAAACAAAGAACTCACTTGATTGGTGTGCTCACTAGGCGCACGTTGGATAATGCAATCAAACGAGCTAGGGGAGAATAATAGATATGCCAGGACTAGTTCATGTATCAACAACTATTAATGGGAACCCTGTAGATTTTCTTTGTGAACCACGCCAAAGCCTACTCGAATGTCTGAGAGATGTTGTAGGTATGACGGGCACGAAAGAAGGCTGTAATGATGGTAATTGCGGCGCATGTACAGTAAATATGGATGGAAGAATAGTTACTTCTTGCTTGGTGTTAGGGGTGGAAGCCCAAGGTAAGGAAATTAACACCATTGAAGGGGTGGCTTCACCGGACGGCTTGCACCCCGTTCAGCAGGCATTTTTGGAAAATGCAGCGCTACAGTGTGGAATATGCACACCTGGTTTCATAGTTGCCTCTAAGGCGTTGTTAGAGAACGAACCAGACGCCGACGAGGCACGGATCCGTCATTGGCTCGCTGGGAATTTGTGTAGATGTACTGGTTATGACAAGATCGTGCGGGCTGTACTCGATGCACGCGATAAGATGAGCTCTTAAATTTAATAAATGTATGGGATGCCATCATAATCCTGTAGTATTATGATGGTGTTAAATCTGGTTATGAACCAATGACACAGGGGACAGGTAAATACCTGTCCCCTGTGTCATTGGTGGACTAGTATTCAATCTGTGTACGTCGGAGATTGTACTTTGCCAAACGTATTCATACCTACCATGCTTCTCCCTGTCAGTAACGGTGTTAAACAAGTGAGGGTAGAAGGTAGGAATGTCAGACAAATTATTAATGCTCTCAACGATTTGTACCCTGGTATGTCGGATAGGCTAACTGACGGGGATGAACTGAAAAGCAATTTGGCTGTATCGATAGATGGAGAATTGGCAAGATTAGGGATGCTAGAGAAGGTATCCGATATGAGCGAAATACACTTCGTCCCAGCGATCGCGGGAGGTAATAATCGTTTGACTGGGATTACTAAAGACATTTAGAATTAGTGTTTCAGTGGTGGTTAATCAATAAACCATCATTGGATAACACTTCGTGCTATTCGGTAATATAGGGAGTTAGAGCCATTCGTATTGAAGAACCTATTTCTGCTGGAGGCGTAGTCTACCGTATAAAAGATGGAGTAGTAGAGACAGTTCTATGTGGTCGGGATACTCCTGTGCGTTGGTGTCTTGCCAAAGGAACGCCTGATGGAGCTGAAACATTGGAACAGACTGCCGTACGTGAAGTCCGAGAGGAAACAGGGCTGGACGTAGAATTATTGGAACCAATAAGTGATATTGAATATTGGTTTTCAGATAAAANGNNGNGTATAAAATACCATAAAACCGTGTATTTTTACTTGATGTCTATGGTTGGTGGGAGTATTGACAGGCATGATGCGGAGTTCGANGTAGTGGAATGGTTCGANNTGTCAGAAGCTGTACATAGGTTGAATTACGGTAACGAAGTTGAGGTATTAAATCGGGCCTCAGAATTAATTGCACTACGCACCGGGAGTAATTAGTTCGTGGAATTGTACGGAGCTCGAGTTACTCTTCGAGACAAGATGTTGCAGGATGCAGAGAAAGATTATATCTGGCGCTGCGACCCAGAATTAGCTCGGCTTGATGCGGCCTATCCACTAACAATGAACTATGACAGATACCTAAAGATATTTGAAGATCAATTAAAGTACCCTACTCCAGGGTCGCACCATTTTGCAATAGAAGTGTTCGACCAGAAATTTATCGGGAATTGTATGTATTACGATTTAGATAGTGTTAATCGTGAAGCAGAGCTGGGTATTGTTATTGGCGACCGTGATTATTGGAGTGGTGCTTACGGTTATGATGCTGTGGTAACGCTTCTCGACCACATGTTTGATTTTCGGAATTTAAAGCGGGTCTACCTTCATACTCTCGAATGGAATAAGAGAGCTCAAAAATGTTTTAGTAAATGTGGGTTCAAGCCGGTGAAAGATGTGCGACGAATGGGTCTAGATTTTATATTGATGGATATCCACCGAGATGATTGGTTCGAAGCATGTGAGAAGAGGTTGGCTGACAGGTGGCCTCATGTGTCTACTGTTACTGCGGAAGATTATTTGGATGAAGGATCGGATCATACTGAAAGAGAAATAGTGTCTTAATTTGACGACCCATATTAAGCCACTTGATCGATAGCTTCTGTTAAGTCTATATCCCCAGTGTATAAAGCCCTTCCGAGTATTGCACCCTCGACTCCGATCCCTCTAAGAGCTATCAAATCATCAAGTTTTGTAACACCTCCGGAAGCAAGTATTGACAGTCCTGTTTGTGATACTAATTTCTGGTTTGCGTCTAAGTTAGGACCACTCAGAGTGCCATCGCGCGATATATCTGTGTAAAGAATCCTAGTTACTCCTAAAATTTTCATGTTTAAGGCTAGGTCCATGGCATCAACGGTCGTACCGCGTGTCCATCCGTCGATTGATGCTTTCCCGTCCCTAGCATCGATGGCTATTACGATTTTGTCACTCCCGTGCGAAGTGCAGATTTGGCCTACAAGCGAAGGGTTTTTGATAGCGGATGTTCCTATAACGACTCTGTCCACTCCGATCGAGAGCAGGTTTATCGCGCTGTGGTAGTCTCTTATACCACCTCCGATCTGTATAGGTATATCTATATTGGACACAATATTCTTGATGATGTTTAAGTGTTCTATTCTTCCTGCAGAGGCACCATCGAGGTCGACTATATGTATTCTAGGAGCTCCCTGGGTCTGATAGCCAAGTGCTACTTTCAGTGGGTCATCTGAATAGATAGTTTCTTGGTTATAGTCTCCCTGGTATAACCTCACACAATATCCTGATTTGATGTCTATAGAGGGTATGACTTCCATTTAGTGATCGTCTCCACTTTCATCATAGTTTTTGCTTTTCTGCGACGCACAACGCTATGAAATTTTCATATAGTTTTAACCCGATGTCACCGCTCTTTTCCGGGTGGAATTGAGTGGCAATCAGATTGTTATTGGCGTATATACTGCAAAATGACTCACCATAATGCGTAGTAGCTGCTATATCATTTGATTCTTGTGGGACTACGACGTAACTGTGAACAAAATAGAAATATTCTCCTGAAGGTATGTTTGTTAGGAACGGGTGATTTTTCTTTATGTCTATAGTGTTCCAACCCATGTGGGGAACTTTCATTGTTGGTTGTAGATGCCTTACATTACCGGATATTATTCCGAGGCAGTCAGAATCGCCTTCCTCGGTTCTATCAAACAATAGTTGAAGCCCCAGACAGATTCCGAAAAATGGTTTTCCAGAAGCTACATATTTTTTTATTGGCTCTATCAGATTTCTCTTTGACAAGGCATGCATAGCGGATGGAGCAGATCCGACACCGGGCAAAATTACGGCGTCACTGTTTAATATCGTATCTGGATCAGACGTAGTTATCGGTGAGACTCCGTACCTCTCGATAGCTTTAGCGACGCTTCGGAGATTTCCTGAGTCGTAATCTATAATGCTTATTTGTAGATTGTGTTGATTGCGCAAAATTATTGTCACGTGCAGCTGGTATGGTGGTACGAGTACCTAGCTAATGTCGCCAGTTGCTCGTTCTATAGGGATCTCTTTGTCTTGGTATCGTGCAAGTACAAATAGCAGATCACCGAGTCTATTGAGGTAAGTAAGAATTAATCCGTTAGTCAGCAGCCCATCCTCAGCTACTGCAACAACCCTACGCTCAGCGGTACGAATTATCGTCCTGGACATGTCTATAGCTGAAGATGCGGGTGATCCACCAGGCAATACGAACACTTTGGGCATTTCAAATTCTTGTTCCAGAGTATCTATGGTATTTTCGAGATTATCCACCATTTCTTGTGTTACTGGAGCAAAATGTTCTTTGAATAGGTCGTATTTCTCTGGGTCTGTTGCTAACTCTGCTGCGATAGTGAACAATTCCCGTTGCAGGTTCCTCAGTATGTCTTTTACTTTGGAGTTATCTGACAGTGACCGGGCTAACCCCATGGCAGAGACGGCTTCATCGGTGATTCCGTACGCCTCAGTATTGGGACTGTTTTTGGAGACTCTGCCTCCGTATAGGAGGCTAGTTTCCCCTTTATCTCCAAATTTTGTATAAACTTTTTTGCGGTATGATGAAGAGCTCACTGTTATTCTTTCGCCTAGGAAAATTATGGTACTAATAGTGACGTCTAGTTAGACTCATTGTAACATAAGGTATTCGGTGCTTTTGACTGTTATATTGTTATATATCGTATGATTCAGGACTACAATAGAACTGTAAATACTTGTCAAGGTTTGTGATATGAGTGTTCAGATAGAGATAATCGGTATACCTGATATGCCAGAGACTCAAATCGGTGACGATGTGAGTCTCCAAATACTGGATGCTTGTGCCAAATCGAAGATTCAGATTATGGACGGGGACATACTGGTCGTCACTCAAAAGATTATTTCAAAATCAGAGGGGAGAGTAGTGGCCTTAAATGAGATAGAGCCATCCTCGTTGGCTGTATCCATATCCGAAGGTCACAGAAGGGACCCTAGACACACAGAATTGATATTACGAGAGAGTAGAAGAATTGTAAGAATGGATAGAGGCAATATAATCAGCGAAACACATCATGGGTTTAATTGTGCTAACGCTGGTATTGATGCCTCCAATATCCCAGGAGAAGGGACTGTTGCGCTACTTCCAATTGACCCAGATAAATCGGCGTACGGTATTCGACGGTCCATATGTAATGCAATAGGTAGAAATGTGGCTGTCATAATCTCTGATACGTTTGGAAGACCATGGAGAGCGGGCGCCGTCAATGTCGCAATTGGCGTGTCTGGTATGGATCCCATGGAGAGTTATGTTGGAGAGGAAGACGACAACGGCAATTTGATGTATACGACTGTCATATGTCTGGCTGATGAGATAGCCGCAGCTTCCGAATTAGTTATGGGTAAAACGTCGAGAGTTCCGGTTGCTTTAATCCGGGGTTGTGATTATACCTCTTCAGATTCAGCGAGTAGCAAAGCTTTGATTAGAGATCCAGATAAAGATATGTTTCGATGATATCTAAAATATGGGAAGTTTTAACTGTTCCTCATATTGGAATTTCGACACACTGATTCCAAGCAATCGAAATTGTCTTGCAGGATTAATCTCCGGATATATGATTTTCCATGCAGTATCAACTAGAGTAAGTCTATCGTTGGTCGCGTTGGGTAGTGTGGATTGTCGGGTGAAAGTCGTATAATCACTAAGACGAATTTTTACTCCAACAGTTTTGCCTCGTAATGATTTTTGACTTAATCGATTAGATATTCTAGTGGCTAGTTCGCAAATTTGTTCATATATTTTGTCCGGATCCCTCAAATCAGGTGAGTATGTATTCTCTACACTGACTGACTTGGGTTCCTTCTCTTCTTGCACTGGATCTGTATCGTTTCCATTGCATTTACGCCATATATCTATACCCCGCTTCCCGAATTGTTTGAGAAACCATCCGAGAGGGTTGTCCGCTAGCTGTCCAATAGTGTAGATTTTTTGGGAATTTAAATTTTCTACTGATTTAGGACCAATTCCAGGGAGCTTGCGAATATTCAAATCAGTAAGAAATTCTTTCTCTCGTCCTTGTTCAACTATCACGAGTCCATCTGGTTTGTCTAAATCAGAGGCGATTTTTGCAATGCATTTATTTGATCCTACTCCGATCGATACAACTAATCCTACTTTCTGATTTATCTGTCTCTTTATGAAGTTAGCGTAATAAACAGCCGAATGATGTTCGTCGATGATTTGTGTGATATCTAGGTAGGCTTCGTCGAGGGACAATGGCTCTATTTTAGGAGTAAGATCTAAGAAAATATCCATGACCTGTTTTGAAACGGCTCTATATCGATCGAACCTGGGTTTGATTAGGTTTACATCTGGGCACAATCTAAGTGCTGTCCGCGTCGGCATTGCTGATTTTATACCGAAGTTTCGTGCTTCATATGACGCTGCCGCTACCACACCGTGATTTTCTGGATGACCTCCGACAATTACTGGTTTTCCCCTAAGAGCAGCATTGTCCATCTGCTCTACCGAGGCGTAAAAAGCATCGAGGTCTGCGTGCAAGACGTGACGTTGTATTGAGGAATTTGTCATTCTATTCCTGATAGTATGACTTAATGCTTGAATATTCAGAGTCTAGTTATTTTACACAACTTGCACATGTAAATATCAGGGGAATTAGTCACAATATTCAACAATATGTATAGATCGATTGATTCTTTATTGCAGTGCTCAAAATGCGGGTATACACTGTAATACTGACATTTATTAAATATTATCAATTGTGATAATACATATACTCACGAAGTCGGTAATATAATCTTTGGAGCCCCGAATTTATTGAATCCACACCCTGAGTCAACACCAGATAGACAGAAAATTTACTATGGCTGGTGGATGGTAGCTATCACCTCTGGGATGATATTTTTCGCCAGCGGAATATTTTTTAGAGGCTTTACCGTCTTAGTACCGTTCATTAGAGAT
>PBPE01000037.1 GCA_002724585.1 Dehalococcoidia bacterium
CTTGGAGCAGGAACTCCTACTCCAACCCCTACACGATTCGGATCTTCACACGTACTCAAAATAGGAAACGATTACCTTATGTTCGACTGCGGCCCTGCCAGCACGCATAAGTTAGTAAAAGCAGGCCTATTCCCTACACAAATAGAATATTTGTTTTTCACTCATCATCATTTTGATCATGACATAGATTTTCCGTGCTTCTTATTATGCAGGTGGGACCAGAGTATTGGAGAGGAGCCCCAGTTAAAAATATTTGGCCCTGAGCTAACAGAGAAAGTAACGGATGGAATAATTGGGGAAAATGGCATTTTTTCCCATGACTGGAAAGCCCGTATAAACCACCCTCTTAGCCAACAAGTTTTCGTGAACAGAGGAGGTACTCTACCTAGAACACCTCCAGATGTAATCGCAAAAGACGTAGGACCAGGACTAGTTCATAGTACAGGCCAATGGAAAGTTACCGCAGCAGCGGCCGAACACGTTCAGCCATATCTAGATTCTCTTGCATACCGAGTTGATTCCAATGATGGGAGCATAGTGTTTACCGGTGACACTAACCCTTGCAAAAGCGTCATTGACCTAGCACAGGACGCAGATTTAATGCTGTGTATGTGCTGGGATGACCAATCAATAATGGATCTTAATGGTGAATTCACAGGACAATGCGGTACCACTGGCGCAGCTAGAATGGCCCAGGAAGCTAACGTAAAGAAGCTCGCTCTTGTTCACGTAGGTCCACACCTATCTACACACGGTCCTATGGAGAAAGGCATTGGTGATATACGCGAGATATATGATGGAGAGATTATCTTTTCCGAAGAATTAATGCGAATAGACTTATAAACGTTCTATGTCATAAGTAACACTATCCATGGTGAAAATGTTCGTCTTTCTATCTGCGGAAAAACAACCCTATATTCCTTTGCATACCATAAAACTGGTAATTGACGTAGTTCCCCAATGTGCATAACCACTAGAATTTCCCGCGCCGAAGTGTATCCGACAAGCAACATACTAGACCTGCACTTTGACGGGTTAACCGTAGAAAACGTGCATCTATTTAGTTCGGAACTAGAAATCGGATTGATTTAAATACTATTCGTCCAACACTTCGTACACAACGTATTTATGGTTAATACTAACCATTTCTTTCGTTGTCAGATGTTTATAAGAAGGCAAATTACCGTAGGGGTTATAAGTCGGAGATGCTAGGAGTCGCGCTAGGTCATGAAATCGCCGGAGGGATTTGTTTTTCACTTACTGATTCTCCAATAAATTTTATACGTCATATTATACCGAGAAATCAGATGATTAAGATAGTGATTTCTAGGCTTTTTTAAAGCAAGTGGAGACAGCGTATAATAAAGCATGATCAGTACCTTCAATGACTACTACAGACTCAGGCAATTACCGTCTAAGCCTGTACAACTGTACTCACAGTAATTACACACCATTAACAATACAGCTAGGACGTGACTACATCTTGACGTTTAACAAATCAAACCTGACTATCGAGGGGAAACTACTTCTTCCCACTTTAATTACTGGCCACACAATTATTCACTGGTTTCAACAGATGTTTCCTGTTCTGATTCCAATGATCCGATCAGAATTAGGTCTCAGCGATGTGCAGGTTGGTGGCCTTGTAACTGTCAAACAAGCAGCAAGCGGCCTACTCACGTTGCCATCTGGATTCATAGCGGACGCTTTTGCACGTTACAGAGCACTCATTTTAGGTTTAGCGCTCTTATGTGGAGGAATTGCATATCTCATAGCAAGCGTGGCGCCGACTTACTTGGTAGTTCTATTATTCTTGGTATTTCTGGGACTATCTTCAGCTTTATGGCATCCGACCGCAGTATCATCTTTGTCGCTATCTTTTCCTGAAAAACGTGGTACTGTTCTTGCCCTTCACGGTGTGGGAGCTAGCATTGGAGACAGTGTAGGCCCCCTATGCATTGGTGCTCTGTTGGTTATTTTTGCATGGCAGGATATAGCTCTCTGGCACATAATTCCTGCTGTTATCTTCGGCATAATAATGTGGCAAGTAACTCAGAGGTCTCTACCCAGAGATGATAAGGCGAAGACTACCGCGTCTTACCTAGATGGAATTAAAGATTTAATCAGGACACCTATAGTTTTTCTAGTTATGTTAGCTAGTAGTTTTGCAGGTATGGCTAGACTGAGCATAATCACGTTTTTGCCATTGTACTTAGCTGAGGATATCGGATATTCGGCATTTTGGTTAGGATTCCATTGGGCTTTATTGTATGCAATGGGTATGGTTTCCCAACCGATTATGGGAATTGTATCAGATCGCTTTTCACGCAAAACAGTCTTGTTGCCAGCGTTTTTATCGATGTCGATACTTTATCTACTCCTGCCTATGACATTAAATCCAGTACTCATCGCTGTAATCATTGGGACCATGGGTATATTTTTCTACGGTACTAGTAATATAGCTCAGGCAGCTGTCTTAGATGTCGCGGCTGAGCAAGTGCAAGGAACTACACATAGTGTGATGAGCCTATTCCAACAAATCGTTACTCTCCCCTCTCCAATTATTGCGGGATTGATTGTTGCCACCTTTGGAATGACCCAGGTTTTTTATTACGCTTCATTTTTAGTAGCTCTCTCTTCTTTGATATGGGTGTTTATTCGCTTCCCAAGAAAAAACAGATCTGATTAGATCAATTCGTAGACTAGATTGTCTACTTGTCTTGTGATTGACACTAAGANNACTTAATGTTGNCCGAAACAGTTATGTTTGCTATGTCTATATTACTCAATATCATAATGGTTTTGGTCTTCATTACTGGGATAATATTTATGCTGGTAATGGCATTAACTTTTCCCGAACAAAAACTCCGACGCTTACCCATTAGGAGAACATATCCTCTGTCTACAAAATGGACCGTAATCCTTTTATTTACTTTTGGAATGAGTTGCGCTTACATTATGGCTAATGCCATTTACTAGCAGATTCCCAGTATAAGAGACTGAACTCCCAAGCGTATGACTATTGTAAAATTGATAGACCTGCTCTTACCGATGACTGGCATACACCTCGTCATATCGTTCTGCATTGCAATGATATTTATAGGGGCAATTGCTGCCTATTTTCAAGTAGATTGGGTTCCCACCGGAACTGGCAAACATCCTTTCGGCTGCTACCTAAGCATCCTCGGATTAGGAGGATTGATAATATCTATATTGATAATCCTAATGTTTTAGAATCTTCATAACGAAGAATAGTTTTGGCTCTACGCGCAATTACTATTTCGCCAATTAAAGCACCTGGTGGCCCTGTAGTAATAAAAGTCGCGATTACAAACCACCAGCTCCATAGGTTCTGGATTGCTCCCATAGCTACAACCCCGATTAGTATCAGAAAAGCAATTCCATGACTTAACCCAAAAATATGCACGAGTTCCTCATTATCAGCAAAAGATGCAGACAAAAGGATTATGAGCAACACTAAGTCGATTATAGATGCCAATCGCACGAGGATTAACCAACGAAGAACCCGTTTAGCTTGAAGTGATGTCTGCATCCTAAGTACCAACCCGAATAATCTAATTAGTTTCAATTGTGCCGAACCTATTGCCAAAAAGGAAACCGGAATCTCTCGTATAGTGTCGGCTAAAATAATTAAATCTCGCCTTTCACATGTCTGGAGAAATCTCTATTTGGGGTCTGGTTTCAAATATTATGACCGCCCATGCTGCTCCAATGGACAGCAGTGCCAATACAGCTGCAATCCAGTACGCCAAGTCATAATTACCATTCATATCGAACAGTAACCCTGTCAATACTCCTCCTACCGCCGTTCCCATAGTACGCCCTACATGTACAACACCCATAACAGAACCCAAGACGTTGGTCGGGTAGATATCTGCTGCTTTAGCGCCGAGCAACAATCCACTTAGCCCGTCGCTCAGACCTGTAAGCGTTACAAATAATATTAAAGCCCAGAGGCTAGCCCCTTCGGTAAACAATAAAACTACTAATACCGCCAGAAATGTCATACCCATAGCAATAGAGAAAACTATTTCTCTACCGATTTTATCTGAAAGTATTCCAAATATTGGCCTCGCTCCTATACCGAAAAGCCCCGCAACCCCAATGGCAGCGGCTGACTGCATCTCACCATAGCCCGCCATGACAAAAAACGCGATAATGTGCAAACTTGTCATCTGGTTTGAAATAGAAGCAGTCGCCCGTGACACAAGTAACATCCAAACTGCAGGTTCCTTTAAGGCATTAAAGCGGTAAATCTCGTTCGATACATCTTTTGAATTGACGGTTGTCTCAATGTCTGATTCTTCGTTTTCAACACTGGCATTGCCCATAGGTTCTTGTATCACTGGGAGTCCCGAGTCAACATCAGGCGGTCGTCTTTGTAGCAAAAAATTCAAGGGAGCAGCTATTAAGAAAAACAATACACCGAAGATTCTAAATCCTGCCCTCCATCCATAATTCGTTATCGCAAGCTGAAGTAATGGGGGAGTTATAGCCTGTCCAGCCGCATTACCCGAATCAGCTATCCCAAGTATTACCCCTTTCGATTTTGGGAACCAAGGGGCCAAAACAGCTGTAGTAGTAAATGATCCAATAGAGATATGACCCAAGGCAGAGATTAGACTATAGAATATAAATAGTTGCCACATATGGCTAACCATACTGCACGCCCACCATCCAAGCACAATGACTATACCCGCCAATGGGAACATGTATTTCGGGCCGATAATATCTAGAATTTTCCCCAGAATCGGAGCAGCCAATCCACCAAAGAATCCCGAAGCAGAAAAGACCGCTGCCGTCAACGCCGCACTCCCTCCGAACCCTTGTCTGAGAGCTGGAAGAAATACCGGCTGGCTTCTTGTAACACCACCTTCTACAATTAGATTACCGAAACATAGGCCCAATATGACCCAGCCGTAATTCCTCTTGGGTTTTGTAGTTTCTTTCCGATCCATAGACTATACACGAGCCTTTTCTATGTGATTAAACTTAATGAGCACAATCCCTATCACATGTACATAACAGATACATTCTGCCAATGTGAATATTATCTGTCAGCCCACCTACAATAAACTAGGCCATAACCTTAAGCAAGCAATGATAATGTAACCCCAATATTGAATTTAGGAGATGATACCGACACAAACTCGTGTTGTTTCTATCCCACAAGGATATCCATTCGTATATAAGGGTCCAGATGTTAAGATGTTAGCAGTTGTAAAAATAGTGGGGCAGAAAACGGTTAGACTAACAAACAGATCATAAGAAGGACATCTCCAGGATATCATGCGTCCACTTGATAGAGTCTAAAAGGATTAATAATGCCAATACTTGTTGGACGGATAGCCTTAATAGCAGTTCTTGTTACAGTTACGATAGTATTCATAATCGTCCTTTCCGCTGTACCTGCCATGGGAATAACTATTCTAGACAAGAAAATAAGGCGTTTGCCTACAAGAAGTCACAACACTTTCTGGATCAGCTTCTTTATATTATGCGGCTTGGTTACACTAGGCCTATGGGCTTTTCTTTTTACATAATTGAATGCCCAAGTCTGCCTAATCATGACTATACGCAAAAAAAGAACCCCAAGGGGAAATCTTGGAGTTCTCTATCGATACAATATCTACGACCGATACTATATCTGTCAGTGGGGGGTGCCTTAATTTAACTATAACAACTTAGTATTACCACAGAATTACCCAGATTTAACGCAAATACGCGTTCATCAATCTCATTAGTGATAACCCCGTACAACCGGATGTTAGAATCACTCTACAATCCGTACTCGGAGTTAATCATATTAATACCGTTTCAGAACAGTGAACTATGTTATTAATAATTTTTTTCTTTTCAATATTAGTTTTTATTCCCCTTTTTATATTCCTTAGAACCAAGAAATAGCTAAACACTTGCCAGTCAATCTCTCGCTTTAAGCTCCAATGTTGGTCAGCACCTAAGCCACCGCCAGTTTTCGTAATCACTGTGCTAATAATCCCAGCGTTTTGGCTACCATCTACCACTCTCTCCAGATGCAAATCTCTTAACTTCGAGCGCTGTCCAACTATCATTTCACGTATTTGCATGCGTGCATTATTTGAAGTAAAATCTTGTCATTCTATACATATTCTCTTGAAATTTTCGGACATTTTAGGGTTATTATATAGAGACATAATGGCATACGATACGCAAATCAAAGAACATGCCCGCAAACTGTGGGAGGAAGGCTTCCGCCCAGAAGAGGTTATATCAACGGTTAGAGATTATTACTCTTGCACTCTCGGTGATAAAACACTCAGACGATGGGCACAAAGCGAATCTTGGAGTGATTGGAGACAAGCTAGAAAGGAACGCCTGGGAAGACATCAAGACCCGAGCCTGGTAAATGGAGTTTCTGGGATACAAGACCCAATCCTTCATCTATGCTCTGTGTTTGCTCGAAGAAAAGTGCGAGAGCACGAGGCGGTTCATGGCACTGGACAATCCAGAATACAAATCACCAACAACGTGTTAATGGATGTCGCTACAGAGTATGAACCAACTCCGTGGATAATCGCTTACCTAAGACCTGAAGTCATGACTTACATATCAAAGGTAAGAGAAAGCGATACAGAGGATGCAGTAATAAGTTTAGGTTCAGATGCATCCAATGAAATTGGCCATCATATTGAAGGGGAGATGGAGTAGATGAAACATATAACTTTAGCTTTTTTGATAATAATGGAATACCTCGGTATTCTCAAAATTTACCTGAAAGGCGAAAATGATTAAACAGTACACTTTCTATCCGATCCAGATTTTTTCTCAACCTAATAACAACGCATAATATACTGGCAACCAGCCCCTATGACTCAACCAAGATATTTTGCAATTGAATGGAATTATAGATGCAACCATCAGGAACACCACAGTGCCCTCAACATAAAAGGCCCATGACACCTTCCATTGACAATACCAATGTCAACAACATGAACGCACCCAGGCTAGACGGCCAGAATCAACCTAAACAAAACGTCACTAAGTGGATCTGCCCTGATTGCGGAACAGATTACCTCACTGATTATCTTCAGATGATCGAAGAATATGTGGATAAAACCGGAAAAACTCTTGAGCAACTAACCGAAGACCCATTCATAGATTGAGTGGCGATCAACATCTTGCCACTTCAAAATCATAACTATTCCTATACTCTGGAGTTTTAGCTAGAAAACCATACTCCTGAAAACAGTCCTCTATCTGGTGGCCCCGCGGCAAAAGGTACCAATCCCGCCATTATCTCCCTAATGGACTCATTGGCATCGTGCATATTTTGGCTGCTCTGATATACACCTATGACGGTTATCTCGTCTTCGCCCGTAACAGCAACCGCAAATCCAATCACACCATCTAATGCAAGCACTGAACTAGACGTAGAATCTATTAACTTAGTTACCTCTTCCATGCTTCCTGGTTTCAAACTAATCACAGTTTTGGATATTCCTGCCATGTTCGGACTCCTCAAATATAATATTGTTATGCTGGCTATTGATCATCTAGGATCAGTTATGTCGCAATAAGACCAAACGTACTACAACGCCTCTGTACGTCTAGGTAATACAGATGCTCCTTCTGGGGGGGCCATATCACTAGCCAGCAGCGTGCATGATATAAAAGAATAATATCCCATCAAGGCACCCAGTACTACTGTATTGGCTTCCCCAAATTGGGCCAACGCCATGTCGAAAGCTTCCTCAGATACTTTATGGCCATCCATCAATTCCCGACCATATCTGACAATGATCGCTTCCTCACGAGTAAGCGCATTTATATTCCCATCATTCGCTATAATTTCCACCACTTCGGGACGCACTCCCGCCTTTAATGCAGCTTGTGAATGAGACGCCCAGACGTAATCACAATCCCAATGACGAGCAGCAACGATTATGGCAAGCTCCGTGTCATGATCCGATAAATTCCCACCGAAACGTAATGCATCACTCAGAGCAGTCGACGTTCGCGCCACTTCAGGAGCGTACATCATTATTGAGTGAGGACCATTAATACGATTTCGGGAGTCTACAATAGAGTCAAAGGCAGCTAAAGCTTCACCACCAACCTGCTCTCTGTTGGTAATAGGGGTAAACCTAACCATAATATCTCTCCTATCTGACTGTGACTGGTGCTTATATATAGTAAAAACGTATAATCCAACGCCTAATAAAATTCGTACTCAAGGATATCCTAACTATCGGATCTTTCTAAACATCCTCTTCCTACCCAACCAACCAACTCATCATAAACTTTCTTTCTCACCGACAACGTTATACCAAACATCTGAAACACGCCAAAGTCTACTGGTCCTTGAAAAAGGTGAGCTACCAACATATCTATAGGAAGTTGAGATCCTAAGTCTTCTGACAGATCTAATTCAATGCAATTGAATTTCGCACAAGCTATACATATCTGCCTGAAGGTTGCTTCGGGATACGCTGACTCTTGAATGGCTTGGTGTATAGAGTTTAAGTTCGGATACATCATCGTCGTCGCTATATTACAACTACAATGCGAAAAATAATAGAACAAAATACCCCGTCCATCGTGGACGGGGTATTTTGTTCTATACAAGGCTAAAGTTTGTACTCAGTAAATCTTATGCCAATCGGCATGCCACATCACTTCAATCCTGTTACCGTCAGGATCATTAACAAAGACTCTTTGTTTACCCTCGTTCACACTCGGTTCACCTATGAAAGATTCCCCAGTACTTTCAAAATTAGCTTTCCATGCATCCCAATTCTCAACCTCTACGGCGAAATGATTTCTTGGATGCGGGTTAGGTTCTCCTCTAACAGCAATATGAACTTCAGATGATCCTAACTTCAGGTATCGGGGTTTATCTTCTGTCCATTCCGCTCCAAATACTTTCTTGTACCAAGCCTGGCTCGTCTCAACATCGCTAACCGATATATTCGCGTGCTGGATACAACTTACCCTAATACTGCTTTCTGGAACATAAGAAGGGATATACGGATTCCTCTCTGCCATAACACATACTCCTTAATACACTCGAGTGCCGACATAATACAACCACGACACAAAAATAGAAAGCACAAATTCACAAGGTCCTGCATCAATTAATTGATCCTTATATCCAAAGAGAATATTACCAATTTAACCCAAGATAATTTCTATTAATACTCTCATACAAAACCTTGTTACTACTCAACTCATATTTTCCTCCATCTGATTAAGAAACTGCACACTTTCCTTAATCATAAATAACATGTAATATGCGCCAATGTAGATTTGGAATAAAGGAGTTAAACCATGCCAGCAACCAATGGACAAAGAACATTCAATTTCTCATTCATTGTTCCAGAAAACAAAACTGATGATATGGAAAAGTTAATAGCTAGCCACGGTGAGTGGATGAGACAAACACATTCTATATACACCAGAGCCGATCCTAATTATGGTTTTCTAGGAACTCTTGTAGACTACTACTGGTCTAAGTCGCCTCAGATGAATAACCCGTTGGATCCCGAAGCAGGAACTACAGGCAATATTCTTTACTCGTTAAACGAAGTTTACACCAGACCAGAGGGCACAGACGCGCACATGGAAGCCGCTCCTTCATGGGAGTCCTTCGAAGGATTTGTCGCGCTTATCGGAGAATTACAATCCCAAATGATCATGTCTGGCGAAGTCATCCAGTCCATGTTTGCAGACGAGGAATAATAGAGGGACAGCCAAGCCTGGAATGAACTGTACTACGCAGGCTCTTCCAGGCTCAAACATGAAACAAAACAATCATTTCCGCTTAACTTTTTAAATGCAGAAATCACCGCATCCGATCAATCAATCCTCACAATAGGCACCACAGTCAGATACTAGGGAGAACACACTATGCCAACAAAGATTAGATTGGGGTTCGTGGGAGCAAATGTTAACTCTCTATGGGCATCCCAGTCTCATTTTCCCGCTATTATCCACAGCCCTGACGTTGAAATGACCGCTGTTTGCACCTCTAAAACTGAAAGCGCTGAGGAAGCTCGGATTCATTTTGGTGCTAAATTTGCCTTCGATGATTTTAACAAAATGGTTTCTTGTCCGGAGATTGACGCAGTGGCAGTCGTAGTACGTGTCCCATCGCATTACGAACCCACCAAAGCTGCGATAAACGCAGGAAAACACGTATATACGGAATGGCCTCTTGGTAGAACTACATCAGAAGCCGAGGAGCTGGCCGATCTAGCAAAAACAAAAGGAGTGCATACTGTGGTAGGGCTGCAATCACGTGTCAGCCCCGCGTTACTGTACGTTAAAGAACTTATAGAAAATAATTATGTAGGTGAAGTTTTATCTTGCCACGTAACGACCATGCGAGATGGAGCACTTGAACGCCCTTCAAGTAGGACCTGGCAAAGAGACGTTAATATGGGGGCAAACACCCTTACCATTGCAACAGGACACGTGATAGACGCCTTGCGCTTTGTATTGGGAGATTTCAAAACAGCAGCATGCATGGTTACGACGCAGGTGCCTCAACTATATGAAACCGACACCAAGCAATTTGTTGAAGTGACTTCACCTGACAACATTAGAGTTTCTGGAACGCTGGTCAATGGGTCTGCGGCCTCAGTCCATGTTGGTGCAGTACCGTGGGCCGGCAGTGGTTTTAGAATGGAAATATACGGTAGAGAAGGGACATTAGTCATCACTGGAAGTGTATCCTCACAGCGAGGCGAGATGTTACGCATACAAGGAGCGGAACACACTCAGGATCTGGAAGACCTCGAAATACCTAATCGATTTATATATGTCCCTGAAAGCTTTCCTGACGGAGACCCATTCAATGTCGGTCAGATGTACGCTTTATTTTCTAACGCAATCCGGACGGGCGATAACGTTCTACCGACATTCGACACAGCAGTAGAACTGCATAAATTCCTCGACAAACTCTCTCTCGCCTCTATTACAGGAAAAACTCAAAATATATAGAGGTATATGGATGGTGGACCATGGTTGAGATCATGCCATCCATATACCTGCCCCAGAATTAATCAGGAATCTTTGCACATGAATCCTATATTCGTGTAGGATCGTGACGTCTCAAAAAGGCACGAGCTTGTTCAACAGCTTCCTCAATATGCTCATCCGAATCTTTCCAAGGAAATCTTGTTAATTCTGAGTTAGGTGCTAAACTCGCTACTTCCATGGCGGTTTCATAAGGGTGAGCAGGGACATTATCTGGAGCTATTAGTAGTGGAGTTTTTAAAGACCTGACAAATTCCCTCGATACTGTAAACACAAAATCCGCTCGATTAGTGTACATATTAGTCAGAAATTCGTGAACCATATCCATATCCACCTCTGAACGCTTCTCGCACAAAGGCGGCCCCCATGCCTTGATATTATTTTGATAAAAAAGATCCGGCATTTCCGCTCGAAATCCGCTGGGCTGCATCATAGCAGCAGCCACCACCCGATCAGGTGCCAACCTGAGGAGGTTATGTATCATCGGTCCTCCGATGCAGAACCCCATCAAGAGAAACTTATCAATTCCCAGGTAATCCATCAATCCCAGTTGATCTTCTGAGTAGGAATCCCATGGTCGATCTATTTCCAACGGACCACTAGATTGACCCTCACTTGCATTTCTGAGATCAGAAGTTATGCATCTGAAGTCCTCTTTATACCTATCCATAGGATTAAAGGGTTCTCTTAAGGCTGCCATAGTAGAATTAAGCCCTCCACCAGGGATTATTAACAGAGGAAATCCTGACCCGACTTCCTCATAGTTAATTCGGACATCACCATTCTCATAAAACGGCATATCGTCTACCTCCTAAACTATTATGTCTGATTCCCCGTAAAGCCAAGGATACTGCAAATTCTGTAGCACTCGTAATATTTTCACCAAACTACACCTAGATGGCTGCTTCGGAATCTAACTAAGTATCTTAAGAATTACTTGGCACGTGACTTAGCAAAAACTCTTTAACCTGGGTTATAGTCCTAGCTTTGATATCCGGATCTTCCTTCCACGGATAGGCCGTCTTTTCTGCCTTCGGAGCCAAATCTGCCAATTCCATAGCAGCTTCCAAAGAATGAGAAGGAGTATCATCGGGCATAACCAACATAGGGGTCTGACATGACCTAGCAAAGTCTCGAGACACACAATAGGCAAAATCGGGCTGAACTCGGTACAAGTTATGTAAATAAGCTTCACATTGTTCCATAGTTACATCACTTCTTTTTGCTAGCAACTCTGGAGCCCATAAATCATGACCGGAATTGTACATAGAGTCTGGTTCTTTACTGTTGTGACCCACAGGCTGACATAATACAGCTGCTACCACTCTTGCAGGAGCTTGTTCGATTAATTTGAGAGCAAAAGGCCCCCCAATGCAATAACCCATAAAGAAAAATTCCTGTATCCCAAGATGATCCATTAAACCAAGCTGATCGTCTGCAAAAGCTCCCCATGGATCATCAACCGAAACAGGACCACTCGATTGCCCTCCGTTAGCATTACGCTGATCCATAGTGATACAGCGGAAATCGTTCTTAAATTCTTCCATCGCATTAAATACCTGATTAGGCCAATTGCTAATCAATGAGTTAAGTCCTCCTCCAGGGGTAACTAGAAGAGGGAATCCAGATCCTACTTCTTCATATTGAATAGTTACATCACCTTTAGTATAAGACGGCATATGATCATCTCCTTACTGGAATCTTATTTGTATCAAGCACTACACTCGGCCAACAATCAAAAACTTGATTATTTTGCATTTGCAACCTAAGTGAGACTCAATAGCCCAATCCTAAAACTTATCTGCCTAATCTGCAATATAATTTAAGCCACTGGCTATATTGTCCCAATGTATAAAATGGGCATACACCCTTCCAAATGAACCAGTGTATATTCGCCAATTAATACTTGCTTTACCCGCGCATGTCACCATTGAAAACAAACTCAGTCACAGGAGGTATAAAACTAGGAAGCACGTTTATACTGTATTTCATATACGGACATCGGAGGTAGTATGCCAAGCCTATCCCATCTACGACAAAGAAAGTTTCTAACTCAAAAGCAATTGGCCAAACATCTTGATGTTCCCCTACAGGTCGTATCATCCTGGGAACGTGGTATCTTTGAACCCAGATTGAGAGACCTCCAACGCATTTGCGCCACTCTGGAAATCTCTATTGATGACATAGATTTTCCTGACACTCCTGCATTACTGGGAATAATGAGAGAATACGAGGAATTAAAGAAAGGCGATACTCGTTTTCTATCAAGCGTTCGAGGACGTACCGCCGGACAATAGGGTCCCCAATATAACAAAATGGAAAGGTGAGAGATAAAAATATGCTGCAGCAAGGATCTAAACTACCATCCCTAACATTAAAAACAGTATCAAACGGCTCTATTACAATACCGGATGACATTACCAGTCGCTATGCAGCTGTTCTCTTCTATCGAGGCCATTGGTGACCGCCATGCAATCGGCAGTTAGCCGAATGGCAATCACAAAAAGATAGACTCTCGGAACTGGGAGTTGAGATATACGCCATTAGTGTAGATAGTCTAGAAAATGCTCAGAAAGTAGTATCCAACAATACACTTACCTTCACTATCGCTTATGGGGCCACTGAAGAAGACAGATTAGCCATTGGCGCCTGGGGAGCTTCAGATGACCACGGTGAATATATCCAGCCTGCTGAGTTTTTGTTAGGTAGAGGTGGTGTAGTACTAGGATCCATGTACGCCTCCGGACCTGTTGGACGAATGAGAGTAGAGGAGGCTATAAACTTGATCAACAACAGGGAAAGGCGAAGGATAAATAATAAATAAAATAAAGAAAAAAGGAGAGGCCGGGATAGCCTCTCCTTTTTGGTCTAGTCTAGATTTAAATTAGCCCTGTTTTGACAAACTAAGACCACTAAGAATGAACCAAATGCACCAGATTATGTAGACTATGCCACCAATCATCTGAGCCATTTCTGACTGTGCGGGATCCAATAGCATAATTACACCAAGAACACCTGATATTACAGCAGCGATCGCGACTATATATGACAATATCTTATTGATACCCTCTCTAGAAGATATAGCCAAACTGAGCATTAATACGCCAATACATGAGATAACGCCAGACACGTTACTTAAACCCGCTGAAACCGTGTATGCTGCCATAGCATCACCAGGGCCAGCCGCCACGACGTGCTGAAGTCCAATACTGGCTACCCATCCAATAGTAGCAATAAATATAAACTGTACCCCAAAGCTACCCCAGGCGGTACTATCACCAGCGTCGTTCAACGTTCTGATACCAAAGAGCCACATGATTAAACCAAGAGGTATCAAAAACGCAGAGAGACTGGTTATCATAGCATTGCTCTGCAGAGCTGCCATTGACGCTGCTGCGTCTGCTGTATCTGCCGGACTTATGATCATATTTCCCGGCTGCAGCATGTAAAAAATCAGCGCCAATACAGGCCCGATTATCAAACACATCCCCCCCAACTTGTTCCTAGACATATTTCCCATGTCTTTCCTCCTTTAACCATACGTAAGTATCGGTCGTCCGTATAGACTATTCCCTTGTCAAGTCGATTTACAAGAACATTCGTAACAAGTTTGTACGAATTACGAACTGATTTATCCGGCACACGAACTCTATTCTATTCCTCTTGCGTGAAACGAAGCCCAATAATGGCAGTGTTCACTTTTCGGCTGACAACCTTATAACAAACACCCAATACCGCTTCCAATATGCACGTAACAAAGCTCTATAAACTTTTCAGTCAAGATACGAACCTCACCTATATTACGTTATCTTATCGATAAAACGACAAATACGACGTAATAAGCATCTATATGATGATATATGCTCGCATAACTCGATTTTAGTAATTTGACCACCAATACCAAATAGGGTATGTTAGGGTCAATAAGCACATATGAAGAATATAACAAACAAAACATCATACCCAGGGCATTGAGTGCCCTCTTCACACACTTACGGAATATTCACCCTGTACCGTTAAGTACAGAGTTATTCGTTTCCAATGCTTCATAAAACTAAGAGCTAAGCAAGACATTAGCTCGCCCGCCGATATAGAACGGATGGTGCATAAAACAAAACTACCATATAGTATGCCCCATTCCGATCAGGAGTTATTTGGTTTCAAGTGTTAAAAAGTAGAGTTTGAGAGTTTGGCGGGTCTTCTCTGAGGAGATGATCTAAAATGAACCAAGAAAATATCGAATCTCTAGTAACGCTAACTAAAGATTATTATGACGGCCCTGCGGACCAGATTTATAGAACTATCTGGGGCGATAATATACATCTAGGCATACCGCGAGCAGACGGACGTAGTTACGACCACATAGATGCCATGGAGCATACTAATGAGATCATGGCGCAGTCAATCACACTGAACAGTGATACTAAGGTGATTGATTTAGGTTGCGGCTATGGATCCAGCGCAAGATACCTAGCAGCTAATCACGGTTGCCGCGTAACAGGCACCAATATAAGTCAAAAGGAATTAGAACTAGCTACTGACCGTGCCGCGGAAGCAAATCTAAGCTCACTATTATCCTTCGAATATGGCGACTTCCATGATCTAAATTATCCAGACGGATCATTTGATGTCGTATGGAGCCAAGAAGCATTTCTACACGGTATAGATAAAAACAAGATACTATCGGAATGTTACCGAATTCTTTCACCTGGAGGCACCTTAGCCTTCACCGATATACTTGTTAGAAAATCTACTCCTGAATCGGATCGTATTAAGATATACGATCGAGTCAAATCTCCTGACATGTGGGATGTCGATGATTACGAAACATCCCTCACAGAACTCAACTTTTCGATCCAAGAAACCAAGGACTGGTCAGAACATGTGGCTAGTTCGTATGGATGGGTCAGGGATCGCCTAAAAGAAAACCGCTCTGCTCTATTGGACAGGGTAGCCGAAGATACCATAGATAATACTATTAGCGCCCTCTCATTCTGGGTAGAATCAGCGAATGCCGGAAAAATAGGATGGGCTTTCATAATAGCTAAAAAGCCACATTGCGTGGATTCGTAGCCTCAGAATGAGCTCAACTATATCAGTGCATATTACTTGCATAATCAACAGAACTAATTTAGGAGAAACACATGAATACCCGACAATTAAATGAACTCTCGAACCGATTTAAGCAAGAATATTCAACCACTTTCGTAGATAGGTGGGATGAATTGATAAATTGGGAGAGAAGACATGCAAATGAAGGCGGCTTCTTTGAAAGAGTTCTAACGGAAGTCGGAGCAAAAACTGTCCTTGATATTGCATGCGGTACCGGATTCCACACAATCACATTAAGTATGGCAGGATTTGACGTAACTGGAGCAGACGGTTCTGCCAATATGGTAACAAAATCTAAACAGAATGCTGAACGCATTGGATTAGACAACGTGAACTTCGTTGAAGCCGAATGGACCAATCTTAGGAAAGCTTTTCCTAGCGAAAAATTTGATGCCATAGTTTGCCTCGGAAATGCTTTTACACACTTATTCGACGAGTCAGATAGAATTACAGCCCTAAAAGAGATCTATTCTGTATTAAACGAAGATGGCGTAGCCATCATAGATCAAAGAAACTACGACTCTATCCTCGATAAAGGCTTCAGCAGTAAGCATAGGTACTATTATACTGGCGAGAACGTTGAAGTTACGCCAGAATATGTCACTGATGAAGCTGTCAAATTCCTTTATAAATACGAAGACGGATCGGTACACCACCTGACGTTGTGCCCTATCAGACAAGATTATTTGACAGGATTACTTGAAAGCACCGGATTTACTTCAGTGACTAGATATGGAGACTTTGAATCTGACTACGAGTTCTACGAACCTGATTTCATAGTCCAAGTCGCAAAAAAATAGCTATAACAAGTTTGAAAAAACTGGGACATAAAAACATCACCTGATTCTCAGGTGATGTTTTTATGTCCCAGTTTTAGGTTAGAATAGTACTATAGGTATACGAATACTCGGAGAATGACCAAAATGGCATATACAGGAAACAAAATATTAATAGTCACAATAATACTATCCGTGATCTCTGGAATTATTGCATGCGGGTCTCCAGGGGAAACCACCGATAATACCATCAAAAGCACAGTACCAACTGATACTGTTGTCCTCCCCACCGCCACGGTCATACCTGCCACTCCTACACCGATACCAGCCACGCCCACGTTCGAACCTACTCCCACTCCTACTCCTACTCCTACTCCTACTCAAATAGTAGTGACTGTTCCGATAGCTACTGTCCAGCCAGAAGTAATCCAAGCAACAGCTACCCCTGTCCCTACAGAACCCGTTGCTAGTGACGGTGACTCTCTGGAAGAAACATCCATAACATCACCTCTGACAGGACCAACAGGAGCGGCAATAGAACCTCTCAAAGATATCCTGATATATTTAATATATTTTGATAGCCGGTCCAAATCCTGGTCTGTCTATGACCATGCAGGAACATTCACTTTAGAGGATCTCACTCCAATCCTAATGGGAACGATGCCAGATTCAGTCAGCCCGATTACAACCATCGAATCGAACCAGCCTGCTTATGTAAAGATAGACAAGGACACGTCATTTATGGGGAGAAATTTGACAGAGGGATACAACCTGATTGTATGGAAACCCTAGACATAGTATAAATAAATGCAAGTTAATTTAACTCAACTCACTCTATCTAACCATTATTATACAAATGGCATGAAACCAAATGATTTTCCACTGGCGTTTCATATATTGGAATATTAGTAGAACAGTGGTCTAAGACAAATGGGCACCTCGGATGGAAAGTACACCCACTAGGAGGATCAATCGGAGACGGAACCTCTCCAGTTAAAACAATCTCTTCCCTCTGTTGCCTAGGATGCGATGGTAGCGACGCAGATATAAGCGCCTTGGTATATGGATGGAGGGGGTTAGTAAATAACTCGATGGGATCCGCTTCTTCCACTATTTTTCCTAAATACATAACTCCAACACGATGGCTCATATATCTAACGGTAGCAAGGTTATGGGCTATCAATAGATAACTCAGTTGATAAGTTTCTTGTAAATCTTTTAACAGATTTAATATCTGTGCTCTTATGGATACATCAAGTGCCGAAACTGGCTCATCCAACACAATGAGCTTTGGTTGTGTCGATAAAGCACGAGCGATTGCAATACGTTGACGCTGTCCGCCACTAAACTCATGCGGGTATCTAAACGCATGAAACGGGTGGAGTCCAACGACCTGTAAGAGCTCATCCACTCGATCTTTAATTTCATTCTTCGTAGCGTTCTTCTGATGAGTAATAATAGGCTCTGATATTATCGAATCTACTCTCATTCTAGGATTGAGCGAACTCCAGGGGTCCTGAAACACTGCTTGCACAGAAGATCTAAAATTTTGTCTATCAGAATTACTGAAGGAGGTCATTGGATTACCCTGATAGGAAATACTACCGTCAGTAGGCGGTTCTGCCATTAATACCATTCGAGACGTAGTAGTTTTTCCACAACCAGACTCCCCAACTAAACTATAAGTCTCCCCTTCATTCATAGAGAAGCTTATCCCATCAACAGCTTTTACCAAACCATGAACCCTGCGAAGCATTCCCCCCGAGGTCACAGGATAATGTTTTTTTATACCATCCAGTCTGACGAGTTCAGATGCAGTACTAATTGCCATCATGCCTCCAGCAACGAGCAGTGTGGCCTTGTTCAATGTCATATTGACCCGGATACACTGAACACTTTTCAAATGCAACTGGGCACCTAGGCGCAAAAGCACATCCATCCGGCAAATCATCCAATGACGGAGGTTGACCCTCGATAGATGGCAAAGTCTCAACGTCTATATCAAGATCGGGCACAGACCTCAAAAGAGCCTCGGTGTATGGGTGTGCCGGATTATCAAATAACTGCTCAACTTCAGCATATTCAACAATTTTTCCGGCGTACATTACAGCAACCCGATCACACATTCTGGCTACTATGCCAAAATCATGAGTGATGAATATTATTGCTGCCCCAGTTTGGTCCTGAATATCTTTCAGCAATCTGAGATATTGAAGTTGAATGGTTGCGTCTAGAGAAGTAGTAGGCTCATCCGCAATCAGTATATTAGGCGACCGGGCGATTGATATCGCCCCTACGACACGTTGCCTCATTCCGCCACTCATCTGATGAGGAAAGGCGTCTAGTCTTGTTTCAGGAGCAGGTATCCGAACTTTACTTAGTAGGTCAGCAGCTCTATCCCTTAAAGATTGTTTGGATTCCGAATACTCGAGCCGAAGAGATTCGAGAACCTGGTTACCAACGCTGAATACTGGGTTGAGCGATGTCAGTGGATCCTGCATTACCATACATATCCCACTCCCTCTGATATCCCTCATATCTTCTTCTGATTTCTGTATCAGGTCTTCTCCTTGATAGATTATAGATCCACTGACGATCTGGCCGGATGGTTTAGGGACCATTCCCAGTATCGACCAGGCAGTCATGCTCTTACCCGAACCTGACTCTCCCACAATCCCCAGTGTTTCCCCTTTTCGGAGATCAAAGCTAATTCCATCAACAGCTTTAACAACACCGCTTCTAGTAAAGAAATGTGTCCTCAAATCATTGACGCTTAATATGACTTCATTTTCCATATCAATGTCCTTCGGAATATACCTATCTAGCGAGACCGGCGTAATTTAGGATCTAGATAATCACGTAACCAGTCACCAAAGAAATTACAGGCCATAACAACGATGGTAATCATTATTCCAGGCAACAATGCTAACCACCAAACCGTCAATAGCTGAGCTCTTCCTTCAGCCACCATAATTCCCCACGCTGGCTCACCGGGCTTCATACCTAATCCCAAGAAACTAAGTGAAGCTTCTAGCAAGATAACTTGCCCAATCGTTAAACTAATCATAACCATTAACGTATTAATTACATTAGGAAATAAATGTCTAAGCATAATCATAGTAGGAGACACGCCCAATATTCTTGCCAGCAGCACGAAATCTCGTTCTTTGGTTCCTAAAACTTCCCCTCTAATCATCCTAGCGAATCTCGCCCAAGTAGTAGCGGTAACCGCAAAAACAACACCCCACAAACCAGTTCCAATCAATGTAACTATTAGCATTGCCACCAAGATAGATGGAAATCCCAAAGTGGCGTCAGTAATTCTCATTAAGACTGCATCTAGCCATCTACCTGCGTAGCCAGCCACCAACCCAATGGCAGTCCCCACCAGGACAGCTATAGCCATAGCAGGTACCGTGACTTGAAGTAAAGTACGGGCTCCAAACACTAAGCGGCTAAATATATCCTTACCGAGGATGTCTGTCCCTAGAATATACTCAGCATTAGTGAAAGGAGGAATCACTCGAGCTTTCAGATTGCTTTCTTCAGGATCAAATGGGGCTATCAATTCTGAAAAGATACCAAAAATTAGCACCAGAAGTATTACTACAATCGGAATCCAAGGGAGACGAGCCTCCCTTATCCGTTGTCGCCACGTAGCGGAACTCTTTATCTCCAATACGTTTGATTCCGTAACAGCCACTTTTACCCCTTATCTAATACGTACTCGTGGGTCCACGTACCCATAGAGTATATCTATAATTACCGACGTTATTATGTAAAAGAATCCTGACAAAAGTATCGCACCTTCCGTCATTGGGAAATCTCTATTGCGAACCCCTTCTAGAAGTAATAATCCTACGCCAGGCCATGCAAACACTACTTCTACAACAACAGATCCGTTAAGCAAGCCCGCCAAAGTGATCCCTCCGAACGTAAGTACTGGGATTAACGCATTTCGTGCTGCGTGTTTCCAGATCACAGCTCGATGCGAGATCCCTTTGACTTGAGCGAATTTAACAAAATCACTGTCTAAAATTTCCAACATGGCGGAACGCGTAAGTCTCATGACTGCGGCTATTACAGTAATAGCCAATACAAAGGCCGGCAGCAACAAATGATGAATCATATCCGGCACTTGATGCCATTCAGGCCACCACCCCTCGATATCTCCTCTACCATGAGTCGGCAACCAGCCCATCTGAGCACCCGTAATCATAATGAGCATTATTGCCACCCAAAACTGGGGAGCTGCCAAACCAAAGACTGCGAATGCCTGACCAATTTTATCGAATATTGAGTCTCGCTTAACTGCAGCCAATATACCAAGTGGTATACCTAAAGAGAAGGCCATGATCATACCAGTCAAAGCTAGATGAACAGTAGCTGGCAGTCGATCTAGAATCAGGTCTTTTACGGGAACACTATAGATGAAAGATTTTCCAAATTCGGCTCTCAGTGCACCTTGTAGAAAATCCAAGTACTGAATAATGAATGGCCTGTCTAATCCCATTGCCTTAACTTGAGCTAGATAAACCTCTTCGTCGTGCGCTTCTGTTACTGGTATTAGAAACCGGGCAGGATCCCCCGTAAGATGAATACTGCCGAATACTACGAAACTCAACGCGATCAGTGTAACCAATCCCTCGCCTAACCGCCTAAGTATATATAAAAACATAGTTTATCCTGACTAGTTCTACAAATTGCCCCTAGCGGGGAAAGATGCTTAATACATCTCTCCCCGCTAAATATGACAACTATTGACTAATTACCAAACTTAATTCAGTTCGATAGTCCACGGAGCAGTGAAGTAAGGTACCAGAGTCCAAGGTTCGTAATTTGATATTCGAGGGCCTATTCCCCATGGAACGTTTGAGAAGAACGGTCCCCAGTATAGGGACTCATCCCTTAGGTATTGATATGCTTCTTTGAAACTAGCTTCTCTAGAGCTACTGCTATCATCTAGGGCCTTGCTAGCCTCACCACATATAGTCTTCCAAGGTTCTTCTGCGGGGTCTTTCACAGCACGCCATGCGGTGCCGGAGTTACAAAAGCCTCCGCGCGTAATGCTGGTACCATCATAACGGGCCTCGTTGTCGCGGATCAATACATCACCAGGTATTTCACGGTTGTTCCATATATCCTTGATAGCTCCCTGGTCCCCAATATTTACTTCCACTGTCAGGCCCGGGAGGTTCGCTTCCCAGTCTTTGGCGACCAGTTCGGCCACCTGCGGAAGCATTGGGAAAGAACCCGCTTCCCATGTATGAATCTTTATTGAGACAGGGTTATCAGCCCCTAGACCTGCTGCGGCCCAAAGGTCTCCTGCTTTAGCCGGATCATATGGATAATAATCCAGTTCGGGCGTGTAACCTAGGGCATTTTCAGTAGCCCAAGCCCATCCCTTCATAGTTACTCCTCTTCCGTACAATTCTTCACCGATTGTCCCCATATCAGCAGCGTACTGTACGGCATGTCGAGCTTCTTTAGGATAGCACCACATGTCAGCCTCCCAGCAGTCCACCATAACGAACCAACTATGAGCAGATTCATCCTGCCAAACTACTTGAGCGCCATCTATTTTTTCTAATTGGTCAACGATTTGGATATTTCCTTCCACTAGATCGGCTTCACCCGACTGAAGTGCGGCAACACGTGTAGCAGCTTCGAGTACGACACGGAGGTCTAACGACTCGAATTTTGCTCTGCGATCCTCGTCATATCCATTACCTGGATGATGATAATAATCGTCAAAGCGTTCAACGTTATATTCAACGCCAGCTTGATGCTTTACATACTTAAACGGTCCGGCACCTATAGGATTCTTTTCGTACTCAGCGAAACAGGAACTCATCTGAGGCGCCATATAAGCCTTGGACATTACCAAAGCTTTGGTGTCCTGGTTACTCTGAGAAAAGTTAAATGGGAAGTTGGGAGATGGTCGATTCTGGGTATAAGTGAATTCATTATCTCCTGTCTTCTCTAGGCTATCAGTGTATTTAACATACGCTGCTTCCTTTGGATCGGCACACTGGTTATTTCCGATAGCGTCAGAATTTACATTCTCTCCACCATCTCTCTCTAAGCTCAATGTCCATATTACGTCGTCTACCGTAAGGTCACTACCATCGTGGAACTTAATTCCATCCTGTATCGTAACAGTCCATGCAGTAGCGTCTTCCGACATCTTCCACTCTTTAGCTACGCCCGGTATCAAATCCCCTCTGCCCCTTGTAGCAAAGATATCTTCATGAACCAAGCGACTATATTTCAAGTCAGGCCCACCATTTGACAGTGTGAACCAGTTTTTATCCTGCACGTCAGTTACCAAAACAGTAACTTTCTCTCCAGCACCTACGGCGTCACCAGATTCAGCTGCCTTGGGCGACGCTGATCCAGATGAGTCTTTTGGCTGCGCGGAAGACCCACATGCCACAGCAACTACCAATAAACTGATAACTGCCATGGACAAGAGCAATCTCATTGATGTTGTGGTAAAAAGTTTCATTTGTTTACCTCCTTACTAATTACAAGCGGTCTAATCTGCTCTAGCATCATCTGATCGACCCTAGACCCTGAGACATTCCTTCTCGTTATCACCCAGGCATCCAGACAACCCAGAAACTTAGATATTAAGTATTACAAAGACGCATACTTATAAAGTGACGAGACTATACAAATATTTATGACGCTTGTCAACAGTATTAAATCAAATTTTGCAATAACATCACATCTTATTAATTAATGATACATTCGCATAATCAAGACATATATGCGTTTCGAACTATACTGTACAAATAATTACTATTCCGATACACAGGGTTACGATAATAGTAATACTGAATACTTGGTATCAGAATACAAAAATGTGATTAAAAAATATCGTTAAAATATCTAGTTAATTAGAATATAATAAGCATCAACCTAACACACATAATGGGATCATCGAATGCGAATACCTTATATTATTGTTGGCTGTGCCTCTTCCATAATTACAACCTCGTATATCATGTACGCCATATGGGCTCGATATCACCGCATAGCTGTCCTAAACGACACAGAGGATATACAGGGCAACTTTCTAGTAGGTCTCACCATATGTGCAGGCTTAATTGCCATACCAATAGGATTTGGCCTAGGCATAGGAATATACTCAATTATTTACCGTTTGTGGGAAATATTGAAATACAGAATACTACCCGGACGTGCTCACATTAGCAAAGATAATAAGTCTTGGATATCACCATTCGTCGAGGACAAGCCTAAGAAAGACTAAATATCACCAACCATCTACCCATGCAGACGCGGTCTTCCTGCGCACAAAATTGCAATAGCCGATAACAATGCCAACAAAGCGAAACCTTGAAAAGCCCACACATAACTGCCAGTTACGTCGTAAACAGCGCCTGATAGCACCGGGCCGGCGGCCTGACCAACAGCTACACAGGGTTCAGTAACGCCTCTAATCACACCAAGGGATTGCCTACCGTAATAATGCGCATACACCACCGGCGGAATCACTAATATCCCACCAACTGAAATACCAAATAAAGCTGAAAATCCCAGAGCACCTAAAGGACCCGATATTAAAGGAAACACCCCGACAGATCCAGCCATGATCAAAGCAACTGAACAAAATATCCAGCGCTTAGAAAACCGATCTACTAACCATCCCCACAATAGACTACTCAGCCCTGAAGTCACACCGCTAAGGCTTACAGCTAGGGCGGCCCACGAAGCAGCTATATCTTTATCTATAAAAAAAGCGACTTGATGAACATTGGTCCCCGATTGGATTAAGAACATAACCCCTGTAGCTACTGCACATATCCAGAGGGCCTTGGTCTCCATAGCCTGCTTTAACGTAAAGTCAAAACCG
>PBPE01000038.1 GCA_002724585.1 Dehalococcoidia bacterium
TTAACGTCAGATACAAATACAAAATCCACACAGGTAAAGAGATAATAGCGATAGATAGTGGCTCTCCTGGAGATAAATAATCATCACCAGGTCTCGCCCCTATAAACATAAAACTAAGAGTTTCTGGTATGGCAACTGTTAACGAAACAATACTTGCAATTGCAAACACCAGTAAGCCAGCAAATAAATAAACTCTTCGCAATATATCCACACGTTCCGATTCCGTCTCTATTGATCGTCTTGCTACCAAGTGAACCACGCCTAGAATTATCCCAATGAGCAACAGGCTCACCCCAAATATTAGAGATTCTTTGACTTTGTACACTAACCTCTCCTCTAATGGAGGATATTGCTTATTAATCTCTTCTTCTGTCATTGCAGGCGCATCACTCTTGAGCAACTCTAATTCTCTGTCTGACCTATCGCGTGCACGCCATTTATCTTCTTCATATACTTGGCCATAACTAAATTCCGTACCAAAAACTTCACCTAGTCCTACTTTCAATAAAGTAGACCCACCAGAAAGAGCCCCAATGATTACCGAAATCAAAATTACAACATAAAAATAGGCACGTAGTGCTGAGCGATATGAAAAAAATCTTATCGATGAATTATTCCGTAAGCGCATAATAAAATACACTATGCCGATCACGATCAGAATAGGTATAGCAAGCGCAATTAGTCCGCCAATAATTGGAAATATAATGTCCATGGACGATTCACATCCTTTTCACAATGATTCTCTAGAGACGATTGTAACTGAAAATAAATTATTATTATCAAGAAGGTGATTTGAGTTTATTAGCAGTTTCCAATGTTTACATTACGATACACATATCAATGTATGTGACTCTATTGCCCTTACTACCGCATTGCGATAGGATTTGGGGAAACCCAGATTTACGAAAGGAAAAGGAAAGAAATGAATATGGAAACAAGCGTTGCTGTATTTGGCGGTGGATGCTTTTGGTGCGTAGAAGCGGTGTTCCAATCGCTTAAAGGAGTAATTTCAGTAACATCAGGATACTCGGGTGGCCATGTTCCAAACCCTAGCTATCAATTGGTTTGTAGCGAAACTACAGGTCATGCGGAAGTCGCCAGAATCGAGTATGAACCTCATACTATATCCTTTGAAGACCTGTTAACAATATTTTTTGCTACGCATGATCCCACAACGCTAAATAGACAAGGTGCAGATGTAGGAGCCCGGTATAGATCAGTCATACTCTACACAACAGACGAACAACAAAGCACTGCTTCCGATTACATTAGCAACCTAGACCCAAGAGAATACGGTGGCAATCCAATAGTGACAACACTCGAAAAATTCGATGTATTCTATGAAGCGGAAGACTATCACAAGAACTACTATCTTTCGAACCCTGAACAAATGTATTGTCAGTTTGTTATAAATCCGAAAGTAGCAAAATTACAGTCTAAATTTGGAAATAAACTGAAATCAGGGGCTTTTTCATCAATCTAAAAAAGGGGCCCGAGAAAATTCTCGGGCCCCTTTTTTAGTTAATAATTAGGTTACCTAATTAAGGCCTAGCCCCTAACCATGTTTGGAGTCGGCTCCAACGGCAATCCAGGGTGTCCCGTAAGTTCGATGCCCAAGTTTGACATCTCACGAGCTTTCTTACCCATATCTGGAAGGACTGCTTCAATTTTATCTTCGTCAAGATCTGCCGCGACGCCAGGATATCCGGCTCGTTCGATCATTGCGCCGAGTTTATTCCTGTTCAATTGCTCTAGACACCAGCCTAGTGGATCTTCAATGAGGGTCCTGTCCCAGTAGATTCTATGGTTCTTGTTTCTAGGACCATAGTGGTAATGTGGTCCGTCCCAGAAACAGTCAAATGCTATCATCTCAGTCTCTTCTACGAAGCTCTTTCCTGGTACTCCGCCAATGTCGGCCAAAACATGTATTGCCAAGCCTCCATCACCTACTGGTAGACGACGCATTTCCAATCCAAAGCGTATGTTTCCAGCTTCGAATATCTCAGTTCCACGGTTATGCTTTACTACATTCCTCTTAGTAGCAAACAATTCACGGGATATAGCTTCAACCTCAGGTAAAGCCATTAAGACTTCCTCTGTATCTAGGTTTTCAGCTATTTCCGGGTACCCTGCCCTATTTAGCATTTGTGGCAACTTGTTTTTGATCGTTTTCATTGTCCACGCTATTGGATTACCGTCGATAATCGGATCAAGCCTGAACTTTTTACCTCCGGAGACCTTCTCGTTAGAAGCTTCTAACATCATTGGTCCCCCAACCTCTATGTTTTCATTTTCTGGACCGTAAACATAGCTACGCTCTTCGTCGAAGCAGTTAAATCGTAGCAGGACTGTTTCTTTACCATCGACGTCACTAACTACTTGTACGACCACTCCCTGGTCTGCGTGATCCTGGATGTTTCCGTCCCATAATTCGTGCTGCATTACAAAAGTAACATTACCAGCGTCAACCCTTGGCCTTCCTTTAAGCTGCACCATATATATATCCTCCACCATTATGGTTTTACACTTCGCAACGAACGCTTCGCAACGTCAGATAGATATCGTTCCGAAGATATTACCGGAATTGTACCATTTTTTTTCGTTCAATACACCTATAAATTTTTTTATGTATAGAACTAATGTATATATTGTCCCACAAGTGCCCAAATGTTAACATTCAGAACAATAAGTATGATCATGCAAGCTATTTAATAACTACACAACATAGGATGCTACATGGATAACTCAGAAATCCTTTCGCTAATCAACGACTTAAAAGAAGACGACTCAACATCTCTAAATCTAGCAGGTAAAGGACTGACATCAATCCCTCCCGAAGTATTTGAGCTAACCCAACTTACCGAATTAAATTTAAGAGAAAACAGTATATCTGAACTACCGCCTCAAATAGGGAACCTGACTAACCTGTTCAGATTAAACCTGTCGAACAACAACCTAGTAATGCTACCAGCAGAAATGGGTCTTCTAACGAACCTTGGTCGCGTAAATATTGGGAGCAACCAGTTAACCGGACTACCAGATGAAATAGGGCAGTGTTCCAATATTACGTGGCTATACTTAACTAACAATCAGATCGCTTCACTACCATCTACAATAGGAAATCTGACGGAGTTAACTGACCTTCAGCTTGGGGGAAATGCGATTACCGAACTTCCACCAGAAATAGGTAACTTAAAGTCTCTCGCAGAACTACAACTTAGTGAAAACAATATCCAGGTGCTACCGCCTACAATTGGAGACCTCAATAGTTTATTAAAGCTTTATCTACAAGGGAACTCCATTACTGAGTTGCCATCAGAAATCGGAGACCTACAAAGCCTCACCTGGTTATATCTCCACGGGGGAAATCAAATTGATATACTACCGCGTGAGATAGGAAACCTCGCATCCCTTACCGGTCTCTACTTAGAAGGAAACAATCTATCAGAATTGCCAATAGAAATTGAAAATCTCGAGAATTTGGTGTGGTTGGATTTAGAGGGGAATAATCTGACAGAGTTACCTTTAACTATCTGCAATTTAACTAGATTGATACAGTTAAACCTTCGGAGGAACAAACTAACCGCATTGCCTCCAGACGTAGGCAACCTGATCGACCTTACTTATTTTGATCTTGAAGGGAACCAGATAAAAAACCTGCCTCCGGAAATCGGAAATCTTGAAAGACTCACAGAATTCCATTTAAACAATAATTGTTTAACCGTATTGCCGAATGAATTCGGAGATTTATCTGAACTAGTAGACCTTTTCCTTTCCAACAATCAAATAAAATCAGTGCCAGACAGTATGAGCCAGTTGACGCATTTAGAAAGCCTGCATCTGTCAGACAATCTGATTACAGAGTTACCTGACTGGCTGCAACAACTACTGGACGATGAAATTCTATTCATATCGGGAAATCCTGTTGCGGGATAAATACGTAAAATTTTTGATCAAACAAGAATTAAACGAGAGGTGTCAGAGTAAATGAAATTACTCACATATGGCCAATCTGGAAACACTCGCTGTGGAGTAATCCAAGGGGATACAATAGTCGATGTAAGCTCGTTATTAAATTTAGACACCCAGTTAAAAGATGTGCAGGCGCTATTGGAACTAGATGACCAGATCTTGACTAGATTACAAAATGCGTTAGACCAATCCACATCACACGATAGTATCTTACTATCAGAAGCGAAATTATTTTCTCCAATACTGCAGCCACCCACCATCAGAGACTTCATGATTTTCGAAGAACATGCAACTGCACAAGGAACCCGAGAAAGACAAGAAGCATGGTATAGAATGCCAATCTTCTATTTTTCCAACACCCTTTGTGTATTGGGTACTGAGAATTCTTTCCCCCATCCAGACACATGTGAAAGGCTAGATTACGAACTAGAAATCGCCTGCATAATCGGGAAAGAAGGACGAAACATACCTGCATCGAAAGCAATGGAATATATCGCGGGATTCTGTATATTTAACGACTGGAGTTGTCGAGACATACAAGCAGATGAAAGCTCTGTAGGACTTGGACCTGCAAAAGGTAAAGACTCCGCTTCATCACTGGGACCATGGATAGTTACAACTGATGAAATGGGACCTTTCTTGAAAGAAGGGCGACTTCATGTAAAGTGCTCTGCCAAAGTAAACGGAGACTATTGGGTTAAAGACAGCGATGCTGGTGTCTCGTACCATACATGGGGAGATATGATTGAGAGAGCATCTAAAGATAGTCGTATAGTCCCCGGGGACGTACTTGGTTGTGGGACGGTAGGAGGTGGATCAATAGGTGAAGCTATAAGAAAGGGATTTCATAAAGCCAGATTTCTACTCCCAGGCGACGTCGTCGAAATGGAAGTCGAAGGCCTAGGTAATTTAGTTGGTAGAATAGACCCTCCCGAGAACCCTAATCCTAATTATAGGTATAAGGTTACGAGCCTACCACCCATTCCTGAGAGAGGGATAGCAAAGGATTACAAGTACGAATTGAAGAATAAGTCCTAACAATCCAACTGCTGATAAATCACTCTTCAGGGTCTAGAGATATATTCTCAAGAATATCTTGTAACGCTTGATCTAATAAGGGGTCTAATTCAACCGGCTGTACAAATGGAGTATATGAATACTCATCCCGAACTTGATCAATTATCTGCCTAGCTTCTTGACTCGACGATCCCATTTTTTCCAAAGCATCCGATAACTCTTGAGATTCAGCCTCACCAAGAGCCTTTAACTCCGATAAATCGATACTTAACCCGAATATCGCATTCACCCTAATCATAATGTCATAAAATGAGCGCCTGTCGGTCGTTATCGTAGTTTGTTGGCTAGATCCCGATACAAATGGATACATCGGAGCCAACGCTCCAAACCGAAACATTTCAACATCGCTATATTCATAGTGCGCCATAGATACTAATGCCATGCCTATGGTGGGACCTCTCCTGCTATCACTACCATAACTAGAAAATTGAACGCCATATCTTTCCAGCATCGTCTTCATTTCTGGCTTACTATAAGTGCAGGTTATTCGTCTCTCTAGGTCTGGGGGGGCAGGTCCATTTACGCCTTCTACGGCTACTATTTGCTTTATGCCAAGTTTCTTCGCGGCCTCAAAAAAGGCTGCTGCGTAGATATCTAACCTATACCAAGGTTCTTCTCCGAGGAAAACTACTAACCCATCCCCAACATCATAAAAATCATTTTCCCTGTTCATAGCGGATGACGGTAAACCATCGTCAAACGCGGCTGCTGGTCTGTAAATGTCATGTGTTCCAGCTACCTGGAATGGATAACACATATTATTCACATAATCGCTCATAGACCCTATCTTACGGGCGCTGAGTTTGTCTATTAGATATCGTGGCAAGCGACTAGATATACGTCCCCCATTAGACCACTGCCTTCTCCAGCCACTAATCATATATTTATAGCTTTGCGTCTCATCAACGACAAACAGTTCTTCAACCATTACACTTTACCTCTGACGGCTTTCTGTGCTTTTATAGCGGTTCTCTGTAAACTCAGCCACGCTCAGCTGATGTAGTATCCACCTGTCATAACATAATGTCAAAGGCACGATATACCTCTTCATTACGACAGCATCGTGGTCATAATGAGAAAGTTAGTATAGTAAATCTCATAAATTCAAATCGATTCCTATCGGACAGTGATCCGATCCCATGACCTCTGGCATGATAAATCCNGTGCTAACTCTNTCTTTAAATTCTTGGTTAACAAAGAAATAATCAATTCTCCATCCGACATTTCGAGCTCGTGCTCCACCCCGATTATCCCACCAAGAATATTGCCCTGGTTCATCATTGAACATACGTAAGGTATCAACAAATCCATTTTCAACCCATCGATCCATCCACTCCCTTTCCATGGGCAAAAATCCTGAGATTTTTTCATTTTCTTTTGGCCGCGCTAAGTCAATAGATTTGTGAGCTGTATTAACATCACCGCAGACAACAATGTTCCTACCTTGTGAATGGAGTTTATCTATATGTTTTAAGAATGCTTCGTAGAAGTCCATCTTATACTCTAAGCGTTCAGTACGACTCTTACCATTAGGGAAATATATATTGAATAGGATGAATTCACCATAATCCAATTGCAGTATACGACCCTCGTTATCGAATTTATCTATACCAAATCCAAAGTCAACTTTAACCGGCTCCAATTTAGTATACGTGGCAACACCGCTATAGCCTTTCCTTTCTGCAGAACTGAAATAGGTGTGATACCCAGCCACAGTGGTCAGCTGTTCAGACAATTGCTCTTTGTGAGCCTTCGTTTCTTGAAGACTAAGCACGTCGGGAGCAATTTCATTGAACCAATCAACAAACCCTTTTCGCTCCGCAGCCCTAATCCCATTTACATTCCAAGATAGCAACCTCATAATCAACCCCCCACAGAGTGTATTATTAAACGCATCAGAATTGTGACTCCCAAATTACTTGCTAGTCAACTATACCAACAACAAATAACGATTCCATTCAAATTTTAGTTATCACACGTTCGCAAACTTCAGCAGCCAATACTACCTGTTCAATGTCAGCCGTCTCACTAGTAGTATGAAATCCAGTGACTCCGATCCCTACAGGAAGAGCGGTTATNCCNTTTTTATAAAATATATTTGCNTCTGACCCTCCACCAGTATTTTCAAACTGTGGAACCAGCCCCACTTCCAGAACAGCCTCAGCTATCATTTGGGCAGTCTCATTTCCAGGTTCGACCATGTACCCCGCATATGTGTTTTCGATATCTAGCTCTATAGAACACCCATAGTGTGACTCTCCAACTTGGGTAAATATAGTCCTAACCTGATCTGTGTAATGGTCAAATTTAGANTTATCAAGGCTCCTAAGTTCTCCATCCAAAAAAGTGTAATCAGGAATTATATTCCGCTTAATTCCCCCATTTACTATTCCGATATTAGCTGTAGTTTCAGAATCTATCCTTCCTAACGGCAATCGTGTCAAAATCTCTGCCGCTANCAATATAGATGAAATACCTTTCTCNGGTTCTATACCAGCATGAGACGCTNTACCATGAATATGAGCTTTGACAACGTTTTGATATGGCGCTCCCGTCGTTATNCGATTGGCATTTCCTTCAGCGTCAAAAACCATNCCTCTCTTGGCAGTTAGTCGGCTCATCTCCATACTTCGCGCTCCAACGAGTCCGCCTTCTTCTGATCTACTAAACGCTACCTCTATCGGAACATGGTCACNGGCAGCTTCTACAACCGACGTCAAAGCTTCTAATACTATAGTGACCCCAGACTTGCAATCTCCGCCTAAAATAGTAGTACCATCAGATTTTAATATGTCTCCATCTAAGATTGGTTTTATTCCCCTTCCTGGTTCCACCGTGTCGAGGTGAGCCGATAAAACTATAGGCTCCCCATTACCTGGCAAGGTAGCGATTACATTTTTGAAGGAGTCATGATAAACACTAAATCCAAGGGCTTCTAGTCTATTAGAAACCTCCCGATCCATTTCATCTTCTTCCCCTGTCGGGCTATCAATGCGAACCAAATCCATAAAAGTTTTAATCAATCTCTTTTTATTAGCCATTCCTACCTCAATATTTTGAACCCTCTGACCAGATTACTCCTAAAAGGTCCATCGTATTCACATTCACAANATACACTTATAGAGTATAGTTATNATAGAAACTTTAANCGAGTGGTAAACCTACATGGGAATAGAAGAAACACGCAAAAGTATTTTAACCGGGATTAGGGCGATTATGGGAGACGAGGCNGCGCCGGGACAGATACAGGAGTCACAGGTATTCTGTATAGACGATGGCTCCTTGATTCCACCTGGTTCATGGCGACCAGAGGAATACACTCATNATGATCATACAAATCCNAGAGCCTTCGTATTCGACCCACAAATGATTTGGAGATTTAGGGATGATAATGAACTCGTCCATTTTACAGCCGGAACTATCTTGTGGAGAAAAGAATATGATGAAATAAGGTATTGCCTGATGCGAAGACGTAGGTATCCAGCAGGTTACTTCACTATACCTGCGGGGCATATTGAGTTCGGAGAAACTCCTCACATGTCCGCACTTAGAGAATCNTTTGAGGAATCAGGGCTAGGGGTTATATCAATTGAACAGGTAGCAGGAGGAAATACAGCCTATGACGGCATAGAATTACTCGACGAATGCCGCAGAGGTAGCATTTACCACATTTGGACATTATTTTCCTGTGAATGCATAGGTGAACCGTCATTGAGCGAGGAAGGCGATGTAATCGGATGGTATACTCAATCAGAAATCATAAATACCCTAAGCCTTAACAGAGCGTCAGGATATTTTTTTGGAGAACTATTCAATGAGACGCCGAAAAATGTTCGCGCCCAATGAATGAAATAGAATCCACATTAATAATTGCCAGCGACAGTATAAATCTAAATAATGATACTCGCGACAGTATTATTGCCCTTGAAAACGTGGGAGATTATCCCATAATGGCCAGCCACTTCATATCAATTACTGACTCTTATTTTGACGACCAAACCGCATCCTTACAGAAATCAGGGTACAACCTTCGCATAAGACAATCCAATCAGGACCTACTAATAACATTAAAAGGTCCCTCCGAACATATTGATAATGAAATTACAGAAAAAATTGAGATAGAAAGGCCTTGGTCGCCGGAATCTCTAAGGGAGATAACCAACAAATTAAATAAGGAAGGTCTAGCAATTAAATCCGCACAAGGTAGCGTCTCATCATTTGATACTCACGGGACCTTGCAAATGATGGGATTAGAACTGATACAGACTAGACGTAATAATCGGTTAACCAAGCCAATTCTAAATCCAGATAGATCACATATAGTCGCTGAAATGTCCGTAGATCATGTCACCTACATCGGACATACGCATCCCGTGAAGCATAATGAAATAGAGATAGAAGCGAAGGGATATGGTACTATCTCAGATATCCAAGATATAACGAAGGAACTAAAAGACTTGTATCCTCAAACTCTTTATCCTTGGGCGTTTGGTAAACTTTCCACAGGGATGGCAATCACTTATTTGCACAAAGAGAATAAATTAGAAGCTTTCCTTTTTGAGGATAGATCAATAAACCGATCTGGATATAACGCTCTTCACGCAATTTTAAACTAATGCATAAAAATACCATTTGAGATAGACTAAAACAAAGTTGGACCACACGTGACTGGTCAAATAACATGAACATCGAAGTAACGTTTTTCGCTATCTATCGTGAACGTATAGGCAAGAATAAACATACGGTTCATCTGCCGGAAAAAGCGAATGTCGCAAACTTAGTCTCAGCGATTCGTACCGAATTCCCTTTGATAGCTCCACCTTCCGTTAATATAGTGGTAGCCGTTAATGCTGAATACGCTGAAGAAACCGATATGCTTCACGAGGGAGACGACGTTTGTCTGATTCCACCAGTAAGCGGAGGGTAAGAATGATCAACATTACTTTTGACAAGCTAGATCCTGAAAGACTGACGCAAGCAATGCGCAGCAGTGCCAACGGTGCCGTAGTAACTTTCCTTGGTACGACCAGGGACTCTTTTGATGGAAAAAAGGTAATAAGACTAGAATATGAAGCCTACGAGGACATGGCTACTAAAAAGCTTCATGAAATACGGGAGGAGATCCAACAAGAGTTCTCTATTGAAGATATAGCTATATCTCACCGTATCGGTGTCGTTGATATTGGTGAGATAAGCTTACTGGTAGTCGTTGCATCACCCCACAGAAAAGAAGCGTTTATGGCATGCCAAAAAATAGTAGATCGCGTGAAAGAAATAGTTCCCATCTGGAAGAAGGAAATATTTGAAGGCGGATCGCATTGGGTAGCTTGCGAAAGTCATGAGTTTGGAGAACATAAACAGGAAACAATATAAATACCACACAGAATATGGCAGGAGTAGCTAGGACATCTAGATCACCATTGTTCTAAATTGTAAGCCATATCCCAGAACAGGTGCTCAAACCTTAAACTAGCCAGATAGGACTCTTTCATTCTTGATCTCTCCTCTGCCCCAACTAAGTCTCCTAAATTATCTGCCAACCCTCTTATAGTAGCTGCTAATTCTCCAAATTCGACTGAAGTGTACATATCAATCCACTGACTGTACAAAGGTGCATTCCTGGGTTTCCCTAATGTTGAAAGATGTTCACCAATTTCCCAATATCCCAGTTGGCAAGGTAATAAGGCAGCAACTAGCTCTCCGAAGGTACCATGGTATGCAGTTTTCAGCAAGAAACTCGTATACGCAATGGTTGTCGGAGAAGCTACAGTTTGTTCAAGGTCGGAGATAGTTATACCAAACTCTTGACAATATTTCCGGTGGAGATCCATTTCAATATTTAAGGTTTCGTCAAGCAGGCTTGCAAACCAACTCATAGTGTCTAAATCTGGAGCTTTTGCAGAAGCGACTGCTAAAACCCTGCTGTAATCAATCAAGTACACATAGTCTTGTAACACGTAATGCTTGAAGTTCTTAACATTAAGAGTCCCATTACCTACTCCGACAATAAAAGGATGTCCTAGAATACTATCTCGTATTGCCCGATGTTCAGTCTCTACGTCACTAACAAATCCCATAGTTGCGTCCCACTCACTTTTTTTGAAGCTTTATAAATCAAAGCATGCACCATATGCAGAATAATTCGGGGCATGACACAGTGTCAAACAAGCTTTGAGGTAACTATAAGAATAGTGTATCATGGAGCCTAATCTAGTCGTCATTAATAGAGGATCACCATGCATGTAATATTCTTGGAAGATGTACCTGATAAAGCTCACGCTGGAGAAGTGGTAAAAGTAGCCGATGGATACGCCCGAAATTACCTTCTTCCAAAAGGGCTTGCACAGGTCGTAACACCTGAAATTCTTAAACGGGTAGACAAAATTAAATCAGAAGGAGATACCCGAAGAATCAAAGAAACTGAAGCAATGGAAGAACTCGCTCAGCTGTTAGACAATACTAGGATTAATGTTGCTGCTAGAGTTACACCAAACGGGCGATACTACGGGGCGATCACTAACAATAAGATTGCTGAAGAACTAACATCAGTCCTGGGAAGGGATATAGACCGACGGATTGTAGAGGTTATTGAACCGATCAGAGAACCGGGTGAACACGAGATCACTTTGCGGCTGTCTTCAGATATCCAAGCTACTATATACATCAACGCCGAAAACGAAGAGTAATATCTATGTACGCGGAGAGATTACTTCCGCATGACATCGAAGCAGAAGAGGCTGTAATTGGGTCACTCCTCATAGACAGTGATTCATTCTTGAGAGTGTCCAGCTTACTTAGGCCTGATGACTTCTATCGCGAGCGCAATCGGTCCTGTTTCGCGGCCTGCGTAGACCTATTCCAACGAAGCGAAGGCATCGATCAAGTCACAGTAGCACGGGAGTTATCAAGAACAAATCAACTCGATACCATTGGCGGTATGGCTTACCTAAGCCACCTGATATCCGTAACACCAACGTCAGTGCACGCAGAATACTATGCAGCATTAATAGCACGCGCATCTGTCATGCGCAAATTAATAGGAGCTGCTGACAAAATCTCATCTTTGGGATACGAAGATACAGATGATGTAGACGCCACTTTACGAAGAGCGGAAGATACACTTTTCCAAGTAAGGGGAGCACAATCTGAGCGTGGTTTTATGCCACTTCGTCAGATATATGACCAATATCTACAAGATGTTAACAGCGCAGATGTAACTGATATTAATAACGCACCTTTAGTGACAGGGTTCGATGATCTTGATCAACTGCTAGGGGGTATACAGCGATCTGATATGGTCATCCTGGGAGCTCGCCCGGGCTTAGGCAAAAGTACTCTCGCAATAAATGTATGTATAAACGCAGCAAGAACTGGAATATCCTCTGGCATTTTCAGCCTTGAAATGAGTAGAGAACAATTGGCTCTTCGGATACTAGCATCAGCAGCCGAAGTAGATCCATTGAGAATTAGACGAGGATTACTAAATCTAAGCGAACAAGAAAGAGTCATAACCACAATAGGCGAGTTATCGGATTTGCCAGTGTACATCGACGATACACCCTTTCAGGGCATAGTTGAAATGCGCAGTAAAGCTCGCAGACTTTCGTTGGAACAATCATTAGATATGGTTGTCATCGATTATCTTCAATTAATTCAAGGCGAAGGTAGAGGACGATACGGAGAGAATAGGGTACAGGAAATCAGCGATATATCCAGATCTATTAAAGGTATGGCTAGAGATCTTAACATACCCGTTATTACATGCTCACAACTCAGTAGAGTAGTTGAAAATAGGCCTGGGCACAGGCCTCAACTATCGGATCTACGAGACAGTGGAAGCATTGAACAAGACGCAGATATTGTCATGTTTATATATAGAGAAGACCTGTATTATACAGAACAAGAATGGGAACAACACTTTCCTGGAAGACCCTATCCAAGAGGTATAACAGAGCTCATAGTCAGCAAACACCGTCACGGACAACCAGGCAGCATTAAACTACGTTTTCACGGAGATTTTATCAGATTTGAATCACTTCCTAGGACCGATGAGTCATGAACTTGTTTGAGGGGTTCGCCCAGAACGTCCGACTTACATCTGTACCTGACCCTGTTCTAGGAGTGCTTCTTCAGGAGATTCAAGACCTGTCAGAACTAAAGGTGACGTTGAGAGGGTTCTGGTTAACCAAGCAAAAGAAAGGCGCAGTGAGACCAATCCATATCAATGAATTTCTCAACGATAAAGTTCTTGTTGAAGGTCTTAGTAACTACGGTGATAGTACAGAAGGATCGATTCGGAAAGGATTATTACTAGCCACTAATAGAAATACTTTCCTTACATATCACACAGACGAAACTAATCCCGAGAATGCCTATTACATGATCAACACTGAATCACATCGTAAAGCCCTAATTGCTATTAACAGAAATGCTATGGCTGTTGATAAAGTATTTGTAGAGTCAGTAGAATATCCGCACCCTAAAGTGTCAAAAGAGCACAACATTTTCTCACTTTATGAAAATAACATCGGTAGTATTTCTCCGATGTTAGCCGAACAACTTCGCGATGCGGAGAACAGTTATCCTGCGGAATGGTTAAAAGAAGCGTTTGATATAGCTATTAATCACAATGCAAGAAACTGGGCATATATAGCGGCTATCTTAAAGAGATGGACCAATGAGGGGAGAGACAGTGGAAAATCTGGGAGATATTCTGAAAAGAATAACCGAACAAGCCACATTGAGGAATACAGACAGATCAGAGGACACTTCCCTTGGGAGTCTAGAAACAGCCGCTGAAGTATGCGATATTTGCCAGGGGGCTGGGTGGGTTAGCCGAGCAGTACCAGTTGGACACCCTGATTTTGGACAGGCCTTCCCTTGTAAGTGTCACGAACTCCACGATAACAGCACTCAAGTGGAATCGCTGAGGCGATACAGTAATCTAGGACCCCTTAATCGCATTTCATTCAGCCAAACGAGATCAGAGGGCCCGCTGCCAGATACTATCAGCCAGCAGAGGTTTGCAAAGGCCTTATCTGCTGCTGTGCAATATGCAGACGAACCATCTGGATGGATTATATTCACGGGACCCAGCGGCTCCGGAAAAACTCAATTAGCAGTTTCTATAGCAAATCATTGTATAGAAAATGGCCTAACAACATTCTTTATAATATCGTCAGAATTACTTGATCACCTCAGATCTACATATGCACCTGATAATGAAACAACCTACGACGTTCTTTTTGAACAAGTTAAGAATGTACCGTTATTAGTCCTCGATGACCTGAATACACAATCAATAAGTCAATGGGCACAAGAGAAGTTATTTCAAATTCTGAATCATCGTTTTAATGCTCAGCTTTCAACGGTCATTACAGTAAGAGGAGCACTAGAGAGATTAGATGAAGGCCTCAGAAGTCGTATAGAGACTGCCGAGGATTTCTCTTCAGTATTTCAACTCGGGCAGTACAACACTCGATTGGCGAGACGGATTGGCGATATACCTTCTGGAATGCTACGAATGAATTTTACCAATTTTGATCCTAGAGGGGGATCAAATTCTACATCAAACCAAAAAGCCTCACTGGAACACGGCCTGTCATCAGCTCGTAGATTCGCCGAAAGTCCTAACGGATGGATCTTACTGACAGGCCCACATGGCTCTGGTAAAACTCACCTTGCTGTTGCTATGGCAGCAGAAAGCTTAAGAACAGGTGATACAGTTTTCTTCGCATTCGTCCCAGATCTGTTAGATCATTTACGTACTACCTTCAGTCCTAACAGTTCAATTGGATACGATGAACTATTCGAACAAATAAAAACCGTACCTCTGCTGATTCTCGATGATCTGGGGTCAGAGAGCAGTACCCCATGGGCGGACGAGAAACTTTATCAAATCATGGTATACAGACATGAAACTTTATTACCAACCATCATTACGACATCTTTTGGGCTAACAGAATTTCGCGATGACAAATCAAGAATTGGATCACGGCTTATGGACGATCTAGTTGTTGAATGGGTACCAATTGATGCCCCGGATTACAGAGCTCACAGAAGATAATCAAATGAATATCGTGATTGACATTTATTCAATGGGAACATAACGTAGACTGTGTATTCTTAATAATCCAATGAAGCACTTACAGGAACCTTACCCAAGGAGAATATACACAATATGAGCACAGCAAACTTATCTTCCAAGAACCATCAGTTTGATAATTGGGACGCAGCACAAGAATATTACCTAGAAAATGGTTTAACCGATGGCTTACCGATAGTCCCACCAACTAACGAAAAGGTGCAAGCCATGCTGGATTATTGCAATTTGGCCCCAGCCACAATCATCGGACGAGAACCAGTACGTCAAAAAGAATTCACTGCAGAGAAAATAGCCATAAACGCTGTGATGGCCGGCTGTAAACCCGAATATTTTCCGGTAGTTGTAGCAGCCGTTGAGGCTACTTGTGAATCTCCTTTTAACCTTCATGCAAGTACTACCTCCACTAACGGAGTAACTATTATGTTGATGGTAAGTGGGCCGTATGCTAACCAGATAGGTATGAACCACGGCGTTGAACTAATGGGAAACGGGACAAGATCGAATGCAACTATAGGCCGAGCAATTAACCTTCTGAAGACGAATTTCTACGGATCAGTTGCCAAAGAAATGGACAACAGCACCTTCGGGCATGGCGGAAAATTCAGTTTCTGTTTTGCTGAAAATCTTGAATGCACACCATGGGCTTCTTTAGCAAAGGATAAAGGATTTCCGGAAGATGCAAGCACAGTAACCGCTGTAGCGGCGAACTCTCCAATACAAATCAGCATATACGGAGATAAGCAACCAGAAACATTTTTGACACAAACAGCTCACGGGATGTTGGCTCTAGGGGCGTCCGTGTCTGAAGCTATTGTTGTGATTTGCCCTGAAATAATGGCATACATAGGCGAATATGGTTGGACCCGACTACAAGTACAAGAGTTTTTATTTGAGAAAACAAAACGCCCTGCTTCTGAGTGGCTACATTGGAAACGTTTGGAGCATTACACTCCTTCCGGGAGTGGAGACGAAGCCGTTGGATGTTTTGCAGACTCCGATAGGATTACTATAGTACCAGGCGGTGGGGATGCTGGCGCATTTATTGATATAATAAGTTCGTGGGGTAGCAGTCGTTCCGTAACTAAAGAGATCAAAATTAGGAGTTAACAATATGGCCATGAACAATATAACTACTTTAGACCCCCGTGATGAAGGCATACCAGCAGCAGCATTATTAGCAATACGTCCCACTAACCTTAATGGTAAAACCATAGGGTTATTTTCTAACAATAAACCCCATTCTGAAAAACTGCTGAGGATGATCGCCGACGTGATCGGTGAAAGGCACGAGATTAGTGGAGTAATCGAACATAATAAAGGCGGGCACCAATGGACAGCCAAAAAGGAGGATTTAGAGGCGTTAGCCCCTAATTGTGATATAGCTATTCATGCCACAGCAGAATGAGGGTCTTGCACCGCGTGCAGTGTGCACGATGCAATGGAAACTGAACTTTTAGGTGTACCATCTACAGTGTTGACTACTAAGCCATTTGTAAGTCAAGCCCGTACCATGTCTCGAATGCGAGGAGACGCAAACTACGGTCTAGCGATCATTGACCATCCCATAGTAACACTTAGCGATGAAGAATTAATGGCAAGAGCCCGAATAGCAGCAGATCAAGTGTTGAGACACGTTCTGGATCAGTAAAAAAGGGGGCCTATAATAGCCCCCTTTTTATGTAAACCTAATACTTAGATTTATTGAGCTGTGTAACCGCCATCTATAACCAGTTCACTTCCAGTCATAAACGAAGATTCATCGGAAGCCAAAAACAGCACTCCATACGCTATGTCCAAGGCTTCCCCAACCCTACCTAATGGAATCTTCTCAAGGCTTTGTTTGAATGTTTCCGCATCAGCACGTCTCTCAGCATTCATATCAGTGGCAATTGTACCGGGATGTACTGAATTTGCCCTGATATTATCTGAAGCGTATTGTATTGCCGTGGATTTCGTCAGGAGACGAACAGCGCCCTTTGACGAATTGTAAACAGGTTGTAGATAACCTTGACCAATAAGTCCAGAAATAGATGATATATTAACTATTGAACCACCTCCATTCTGTCTCATCGGATCGATTACAGATTTTGTTCCCAAAAATACACCCTTTGCATTGATATCCATAACCCTGTCCCATTCTTCTACCGTCGTATCCTCCAGCATCCCTCGAGAGACCACTCCAGCATTGTTAACCAATACATCTACTTTGCCGTATTTATCCAAAGCAGACTGTACTAGAGATTCCCAATCTGACTCACTAGTAACATCTAGATGTTGATAGGTAGCTTCCCCTCCAAGTTCTCTTATCTCTGCTTCTACCTGTAACCCTAAATCATCCAGTACATCACCAAATACGACCTTCGCACCTTCTTTTGCGAATAAACGTGCCTCTTCAGCACCCTGTCCTCTAGCTCCTCCACTTATCAAGGCTACTTTTCCTTCTAAACGCATATATCCGCCTCTATGTTTTTAATTTGTGCAATGTTATGTGCTATATCACACTTTATAATGGCAATGCTATTGACTGACCAGTCTGAGCGCTTCTAGTCACAGCCTCAGTAAATTCCATGTAATGCACCCCTACACTAAATGGCGTACGAGTTACGGGTTCCATTCCTTGAATCGCGCTAATGAACTCCTCCTCTACTCTCCAATAATGCTGAGTTTCAATGGGATTTGGAATTTCCGATAGTTCCGTATCACCTCTCTTCGCACCGAATACGTTGAGCTTCTGATCGATATAGATGGTGCCATCACTGCCATATAACCACGCTTCGCTACCAGGGGAACAACCAGTAACCGCGCTAAATCGCATGTGTGCTTGGCCACCGTTAGCTAATTCACATAGTATGTCGGCATGATCTGGAACAGTCACGGCATTCCAATTCCCATCATCACCTTTTCTTCTCGGTACATTCACTTTAGTCATTGCCATGACCTTAGTAGCTGGTCCCACCCATCTAATCATGGCCTCATACCAAATCCCCATGTTCAGAATATTGTACCCACTTAAGGATCTGTCTTGACGCCAATGCATTGGGCTATCGGTATCCATAAAACCTGTTCCCAACACCTGAACTTCAACTGCCAAAATATCACCAATATAACCCTCTGCAACTAATTTCATTACCAACGCATCAACTTTAAAGGTAGTAGGAGATGGAACGATCTGAGCTATCAAATGCGGCCTTGTTAAAGATGCCTCCAACATGGCATGCGCTTCCTGCGCATTCGCTGCCATTCTAGCTTCACACAATACGTGTTTGCCTTGATCTAATGCAGCTATTGCTAACGTACAATGCATGTACGGCCACGTCCCGATACAAACTGCATCGATATCCGGATCTTCTAGTAATTCACGCCAGCTATCATAGACTTTGGGGATATTGAAAGCGTCTGCTACCCTTCGCCCTGACTCTCTTGATCTGTTCGCTACAGCGACAAGTTCCACACCTTCTATCTCTTGAAAACCTGGGATATGTCGGTCTCTTGTATTTCTTCCAGCTCCGATCAATCCAACCCTTATTGTTTCTGTAGACAAAAGCTTTCTCCTTAATACATCTATATGGGCTAAGTTGCCCTAATTGATGCGATTGAATTTACAAGCGATTATAGGCCAGCCCAGATACAACGTCCATAAATCCAGTACAATATTCTAATGAAGTTGACAACACACCTAAAAAGGATCCTGCAATTAGGGATCGTCTGGAATCATAGATATAAGGTGTCGGGAGATAGCATGTCTCCCACATTGCTCCCAGGACAGCAAGTGTTGACCTTATGGGATTGTAATAGTCTGGCATCATTACAGAGATCTGATCTTATAGTCCTACAAAATCCTGAATGCTCATACACTGGTTCCGAACATCTCGTAAAAAGGATCATAGGATTACCTGGTGAAAAGATATACCTATGCAAAAACGATATATACGTTAATGGATTAAAAATTAACGAGAGATATTTGGCCCAGTATCATGAACATTGGACCGTAACAGGAGACTCTATAGAATTGCATCTTAAACCTGATGAATATTTTGTTCTATCCGATCACAGACCCAATGGTGTCGACAGCAGAAAATTCGGTCCGATAAGGTCAAATCAAATAATTGGAAAAGTTTGTTTAAGTTGGATCTTCAATATTAGACCGTTAAAATTGCGTATCCGCTATCATTAATACTCTTAATTTAACAAGTCCAAATGAGATCAACATATAATAAATTAGGCAAATACTTAGTGACCAAACGGCCGTTGATAGTATTCGTACGAGTGCTCGCCGGCATGAAACGTGATGACATGAGTCATTTAGCAGCCGGTTTTGCATACTATGCGTTGCTTTCCATATTCCCATTGCTCATTGGTTTTTTGGCTGTAATGGGATTGTTTATTAATTCCGATACATTTCAAAGAGACTTTCTAGTATTTGTTTCTGAACATTTACCAGGAGCAGGTGATTTTGTAACGCAAAATTTATTAGATATAGTACAGATTCGAGGGGTATTAAGCTTCAGTGCTATAGTAATCGCCTTGTTCCTAGGGAGGAGCGTATTCGCCGCAGTCAGTAGGTCAATAAATCGTGCATCGGGATTGAAACAAGATCGACCATTTTATATAGCAGTACCAATACAATTTGCACTGATTATTCCTATAGGAAGCCTATTCGTTTTGTCGAATGCAATGACTTCCATTTTCAAAGTATTTAGTTATACCACACAAAGTACAGATGATCTTAATATATTTCTTAGCGTTGGCTTGCAATTTATACCAGCCTTAATCATATCCTTACTAATGTTCACATTGATATACCGTTTCGTGCCAAATCGTACTATGCGATGGAAATGGATATGGCCGGGAGCAATCATTTCCACATTGTTGTTTGAGTTGGTGAAAAATGCCTTTGTTTGGTACATTGAAAGCGTCCCAACTTATACACAGCTCTATGGCGCCCTAACTTCAGTAGTCATATTAATGCTATGGGCCTATTTATCAGGATTAATCCTGATGTTAGGCGCTAAAATAAACTATGAATACGAAAACGTATATTTCCCTGAAGAGAAATACCATTTAAGGCGAGGAAATTTTTTTAATTAACACGAGATAAAGTTACCAATAGCAAAGGGCTGCCTATGGGCAGCCCTTTGCTATTGGTAACTTTAGAGTGAACCGCTCACAATTTCCAGATATTACCTACCTGGCAAATCATATCAACCTTGTGTATTGAGTCCGCAGGCCACCCCACCATAGCAATCCAGTCTTCAAAGTGTTGCTGTTCAACACATTCACATTCTGATATAAGTCTCCCATTTTCCAAATCACCATAGACCTTTACAATGGTCGTACGCCTATCGGGCCTCCATTTCTTTACTGCATCTAATTTATCTCTAAAATCTACCTCAGTAATGCCAGGTACACTATGAATAGCTAAAAATCGAGCCATATTTCCTTCCTTAAGACGGTCTTTTAACGTATATCCAAATCGCACTCCGCATGTCGTTACGAGCTAACTAATCGGCGCGACAAACGGGTATGGTATGGGTGGTCCATTTCTTAATGGCAACACAACCGTCGCGCTTCCCGGCATACTTTCCACACCGTCATGCGTTTTCATGCCTATATCGAGTTCTACAATCCCCATACCAGATTTCTCTTCTTTGCCAGTAACAATACCCCACATAATTAAAACATCGCCAGGTACCAACATTGCCCTATGCTCAAACCGAGCCTTCCAAGGCCACCCTGTCGGTGCTACCCAATCCTTCAAAAACTGAGGTACGACACTTTGTTTCCAAGACCCGTGTACCAGAATACTAGGATTCTTATCATGATTGAGGCCAAAATCCAGATCATAATGAATCCGATGAAAATTCTCTATAGCGGCACTCCACCTGAAAAGATGAGTGGGAGTCGGTTTGTATATGTATTTAGGAAGTTCTAAACCTTCCTCAATATCTTCATAATATATTTGCTGCTTGGATCGTATTTGATCCGGCGTAGGTCTCTCATTTCGTTTCCATATTTCTTCCGGTTCCATGTTTAGCAAGTCTTCAAGAGATGCGCTCATAGAATTCCTCCTAATCGATAAATCAAGCTTTTAACGTCTTATAGTGGAGGCTCTAGTTATACATAAAACCTCATCGCCTTGGTTCCAATAAGTAGTTTCGCGCGTGATAATCAAGAACGGTTTCCCATCTCGGCCTACCCGCTCACGAATATCAGAGTACCGATTTTGAAATTTAATCTTATCTCCAATACTCGGGTATCGGTATAGCTCGAGTTCATTACCCGCATTAAGAACCCTGACTAGATTTGTTGGAACTGGAGGTAACTCCCCGTGTTTGTGAACATCACCAATTCCATCCGACATTGGATTATCCTCGAAAGCCTGGGTTACGACGTCAGGCTCCCCGGGAGGCACACGAGAACTCATATAGCTCACCATAATAGGCGGGGTCGTCAATTCTCCGTATTTTGATTGTTTCGCATATTCCTCGTCCCAATACATAGGATCTGGATCCATAACCGCTTGGGTAAACCTTCTCGAATATTCAAGGTCTACTACACCCCAAGACTCAACTATTTCCCCAGAGACCCCTATCATTGCTTTGACTTCAGGGGTCAATGCTGATTCGGTTTGTTGCGTCATTTTAATGTTCTCCCTAAATCAGTAAGTAAAGCCAGACTACCGTAGGCAATTTGGTTAGTCAATACTATCAGCTAATGTGGCAGATTACTTAGTAACTACCGAAGGATTCCGTCAATTTCCTGTTGAAGTCATCACTTGTAAAAGAATACTTCTGTGTTCCATAACTCTGGATAACATAATGGGAGCAAACCGTACCCATTTGGCAAGCCCTCTCAATTGATACTCCCTCAATCAGTCCTTTTATCAGTCCGCCTCGGAACGCATCGCCGGCTCCTGTAGGATCAATCACATTATCGGTATTTATAACTGGAATTGATAACGGGTCTCCTGATCCAGTGTAAATATCGCAACCATGTTCCCCTTTTGTAGTCACAATCGTATTAATGCTGGTTCTCAGGCCATCCATTGTTAATCCAGTCTTATCCAATATAAGTGATAATTCATAATCATTAGAAACTAGCAAACTCGATCTGGAAATAGACCGAGCTAAAGCAGAGCCATCCCACACGGGTAGCGATTGACCTGGGTCAAATATACTATATATGCCTTTTTCCTTATGCATATCAGTATAACTAGCCATGTCTTCCAAGTTTCCTGGAGCGACAATAGCAATACACTCAGACGGTTTAATATCGGAAAAATCAAAACCTGAGCCGTATTTCATTGCCCCTGGATTAAACCCTGTGATTTGATTATCGGAACTATCGGTCGTGATATAAGCTGAAGCCGTCGCTTCACTTTCAATAATGCAAACATCATCTGTTGAAATACTATGCTGAGAAAACCATTCGTAATAACGGTGATAGTCATAACCGATAGTCGCCAGAACCCTGGGATTTTCCTTTAACACTGTGAGACAGTAAGCAATATTTCCTGCAGTACCCCCGAAATTCTCACTCATGCCGTTAACTGTAAAACTTACATTAATATTATCCAATTTGTCTGGCATGATATGATCTGAGAATTTACCAGTAAAATCCATAATTCGGTCGTATGCCAAAGACCCTGAAACTAAAATATCCATCTATCTGTCCCCAAAAAAGATTTGTTCACACTTAGAACGGTTAATAATCTGTAATGCTTGTTTTGATTAACCGAGAGATACTAACAGCTTATCAACTCAACATTCAAATGTAGCATCTATATTTCCTAGAAATCGTATCCGCTGACCAATTTGGATATCAGTGGTTTGAGAAACACCTCCGTTTATTTCTAATACATATTTTATTGGGCTGCTCGGTGAATATATTCTCATATCTTCCGTACCAGAATTTTCTATGTGAGACACATTCTCTGTAATTTCTGCAACTAAACAATTCGAATCAATCCAGAGAAAATCTAATGGGAACTCCATACCTTTCATCCAGAAATGATGAATCCCAGGATTATCAAACACAAAAAGCATTCCATTCCTATCAGACATGTAAGGTCTGCCAGATAAACCTATATCCCGCGACTGTGGACTCTGAGCGATTTCTACCTCGAATAATGCACCAGAAATGTCAATTAATACCTGATCCACGTTATCAACGCTACGGCCTACAACTTGATCAGATGCCGAATTATCTGAATCATTCGGGAAATTGCAGGCTAGCACTACTATTGCTGCTACTGCGTAGAAGAAATATTTTTGCACCTGCACATTTACCCTAAGCAAGTTCCTGTCGGATATTGTCCATTCTATCTTTCAAGGATCTCATTAATACCGTTGTTGGCGGAGGAGACACATGAGCATATCCCACACCTAAGTCCTGAAGTTCTTTCGGGCCTAACGGCATGGCAGCATGGTTCATAGGAAACTGCATCTTTGCCTTACCAATGTTCTTGATTTTATCCGCTAACTCAGTAATTTTTTCTTTAAGGATAGGGCTTTGGGGATCTCTTATACCCATATATTCTGAAAAATCTGTAGGACCTATCGAAACCAAGTCCACACCATCTAGAGCTGCTATTTTTTCTATATCGCGAATACCATTATCATCTTCAGTCATCACAGATAACAATATCTGCTCATTAGATTGGTTTACATGATCATTCCAAGAAACCGACCCAAAACGGGTAGCTCGAGTTCCAGCAGCTCCGCCTCGGTGCCCTAAAGGAGCATATCTTACTGCCTCAACAGCTCTTTTTGCTCCCTCCAATCCATCAACGTGGGGAACTATTATCCCCTCTGCTCCTGCATCTAGTAATCTAAGGATAAGCTTCTCGTCATTATCAGGAACTCTCACAATCGACGTGACACCAACTAAATCCGCAGCTCTTATCATCTCAGAAACCAATGCTAGATCGAAGATAGTGTGCTCCATATCGATAAACGCTGCATCATAACCAGCCAAGCCTATTATTTCGACTACTTGGGGATCCGCAAACGTAACGTACGTTCCTAAAGCTAATTTACCATCAGACATGACTTGTTTTACTCTGTTTTCACGCATGAGTTGCCCACTCCTACAAGTACTTCAAGCACCTGTATAGGTGTTTTGTACTATATTTTCGTTCGATATTATCCTACATTGAACATACAGGGTCCACACCTAAATAGGGTAGGTAGCCTACTTTTGCTTAATCCATCACTCCGCTGAAACATTTGCCATAGTAAAGTGGTTAATATAAAATCCGGACCTGTTTCGTGTGCATTTTGCAGACACAACATTACACCATAACTACGGAGGGCTAATGCTCCCAGGAATGCTTGACGGGGTCAAAGTGCTGGATTTAAGTGAAGATATAGCAGGATCTTTTTGCACAAGATTACTTGCTGACTATGGCGCAGATGTTCTCAAAATTGAACCCCCATCCGGGGCCCAACTGCGCAGAATGGGACCCTTTTTTCAGGATGATCCTGATCCTGAAAAAAGCTTGTTCTACCTTCCATTAAATCTGAACAAAAAAGGTATAACCCTAAACCTGGAAACCACAGCTGGTCAAAATATACTCAAACGTCTATCGCTACATGTGGACATTATTGTGGAGTCATACCAACCTGGCTATATGAAATCACTNGGCCTTTCNTATGAAGAACTTTCCAGAGATAACCCGAATCTCATTATGACTTCGATAACACCTTTTGGGCAGGACGGTCCATATGCCNATTATAAGGGCGGCGAAATAGTGGAATATGCGATGAGCATGGTCATGAGCATAAGCGGCTTAGCTGACCGAGAGCCCTTAAAGCATGGTGGCTTTCAAGCCCAATACCAGGGGGGATTATTCGGAGCGGCCGCCACTTCCATCGGATTGTACGGGCAATCGAATAATGGGGTAGGTGAACATATAGATGTATCCATAGTTGAATGTCTGGCCTCTACAATGATGGCAACTCAGACAATATACCCATTCATAGGCGCTACCCAAGCACGAAGACAATCAGTAGGTGATAGCTTTTCTAATCCCATGCCTTGCAAGGATGGTTGGATCATCGTCCAATCTGGCGGTGGAGCGACATGGGAGGACATATCAGACTTCTTTGACGAGCCAAAACTTTTGGAGCCTAGGTTCGCCGAACCTGCTCAACGGGCAAATAACGGGGCGGAAATGGATGAAATAATTATCAACTCCATAAAGAATAGAGGTAAATGGGAATTATTTACAAAAGCTGCTGATGCGCGAATGTTATTTGGGTTAGTACAAACGCCTGCAGAATTAATAGATTGCCCACAACTGGAATCACGCGAATTTTTTAGAGAAATTGAACACCCTGTCATCGGCAATATAAAAGTGCCAGCAGAATTATTTAAAGTCAATGAAACCCCGTATCAACTGCATTCCGCAGCTCCGACATTAGGGCAAAACAATCATGAAATCTACGTCGAAGGACTCGGTTACTCAACAAGCGAATACTGTCAGCTTAGACAGTTAAATATTATATAAGGTATGAGGGTTTAACAAATGTCTAAGTTACCACTAGAAGGTATCAGAATAATAGATTCAACTTATGTATTCGCTCTCCCTTATGCGGGCGGACAGTTAGCCGATTTAGGCGCAGAGGTTATCAAGATAGAAGGCCCGGGAAGACCTGATATTACGCGAAGCGGAGGCCTATATGGATCGTTCCCTGATAACATCACAGGTGAAGATTGGTGGAATCGTCCCTCTACATTCAACCTATTGAATCGAGGTAAGCGGTCATTAACATTAGACATGGGGAGTGAGCGCGGCAGAGATTTATTCAGGGAGATGGTAAGTGTCAGTGACATAGTAATGGAAAACTTCACGCCGCGAGTAATGCGAAATTGGGGCCTTGATTACCCGAATCTGAAGAAGATCAATCCTGACATAATACTAGTATCAAATACCGGATATGGGCATGGCAGCGGTCCTTATTCAGGTTATCCTGCCCAAGCCACAACGCAAGAGGGCACACATGGACATTGCTGGGTTACTGGATATATTGATGATGAACCATCAAAAGCAGGACGATCCTTTGTAGATTTCTTGTCTACATGGAGTGCTGTTTTCGCGATCGGAGCGGCATTGCGATATAGAAACAACACAGGAAAGGGTCAATGGGTTGATATATCAATGTACCAAGCTGGCGCAATGTTTCTTTCAGAATATCTTATGGACTCAATAGCAAATAACCGTGAAGGCACACGTATTGGAAACCGTCATCCCTATTATTCACCTCAAGGATGCTATCCAACCCTAGGTGAAGACCAATGGATAGTAATATCCATAACAGACGAGGTCGAATGGTCTAATCTATGCAAAGCTATGGGTCAACCGGAACTTGAAAAGCATCAAGACTTCTCCAATGTATTGGGACGCAAGAAAAACCACAATGAGCTTGATCAAATCATCTCTCTCTGGACAGCCAAACACGACCGATACGATCTAATGCACCTTTTACAATCATCAGGAATAGCAGCTGCTCCCGTCTTAGACGGTAAAGACGTACATTTCGACCCTCATTACAAAGAACGCAATTTTCTGGAGCGGGTGAAATTCCCTGAACACCGCAATATGGGTACACGAATCCTTATGGGACGACCATACAAATTTTCCAATACACCAATGAAAATTCTACACCCCGCTCCAGAATTCGGCGAAGGGAATGAGTATTATTTAAAACAATTATTAGGCATAGACGACAATACGTATGACGCTTTAGTACAAGACGCAATAATATCCAACATTCCAATAGCTGGCGATCCTGCACCTACTCCAGATCCCAAAGAAGCGTTAGCAAGACATCAAATAGCGACTTGGGATCCTAATTATAAAGATAGGCTCCAGATTTCTTGACACCATTTGATCCGCGGGGATAAGCTAATTCTAGCGGGCCTGTAGCTCAGTGGTAGAGCAACCGGCTCATAACCGGTAGGTCGTAGGTTCGAAACCTGCCAGGCCCACCATCCCGCTCTCTGAAAATGTTCTCAAATGTGAAATATTTCAGAATGAAAACAGCCACTACTTATGTATAATGTTTGTCATTGATAATCAATATGGATAATCAATATGATGGTTAAACATAAATAACCGATAACACAGGAGCCCATCTATGTCGATAACTCTTCATATGAAATTCTGGATGTTAGGTCTAATGTCTGCACTAATAATTATGCTGGCATTACCTACTATGTCATACGCCCAAGAAGCTATAACGGGATCAGCACGATTCTATGGCATGGCCATGTTAGACAAGAATGGTACGCCAGTTCAAGCTGAAGAAATATGCGCTTGGATCCATGACAAAGAAGTCGCCTGCGGACCAATTCAACGTGGTCGATACAAAATCCAGATAGATGAACCTACTGGGGAAGAGTACGATGGCCAGGAGATTGCGTTCACAGTCTGGATAGACGAAACAGAAACGGAGATAGAAGCGTCGGGGTTTTCCATTTGGGAAGATGGATCAGAGCAACAAATCAATTTGATATTTCCAGGTGCAATTGCAAACGCAGTAAACCAAGCACGATCTGCGATAGCAGGGTTCATAGACCCAAACATGTCTAAGAATATGCCCAAATTGGGTATGCCTGGCAGTTCAGGTGATGAAGAGCAAAGAATCAGACAGGAGATTGAGCAAGAAAAACAAAATCGCCTTAATGACCTGACTCAACGGCTTCAACCAGAGATCGACCGAATAGAACGAGAGAAACTCATGAATCTCGAAATTATCGAGCAAGACTATAAGAATCAGTTAGCCATGTTTGAACAGGGAAGTGGTAATCAAGGTGAAATCGGTCAGATTGAATGGGAACTAGAAGATCGGCAAAACGAACTGAAGAGGGACTTAGGCCAAGCTCCAGAGTGGAGAATAGATGAACTTCGACGAGACATTCAACGATTGGAATTGAATCTGGCTCAAGCTAAGCAGCGAGGTAATTCCGAATCACAAAGACAAATTGCCAATGCCCAGAGGCAATACTCAGAAAACAAGAGCAACCAAGAACGTAACGCCACTGAACAAATAAACCGTCTGAAATCTGATCTGCAAAGAGAAAGAAGTAATATCGAGCGGGAACTGCAAGAACAACTACGGCAAAGACTCTCTGACATAGAGCGAATGAAGGGTGACCAGGAACGCATGGAGCGTGAAGAACAAATGCGTCAAGAACAAATGCGCATGCAAATGGAAGCAGATGAGCGTCGTATGGAACTGGAAGAGGAGCGAATGGCCCGTCAAATGGAAATGGAAGAAGAGCGTATGCAACGCGACCTAGAGATGCAAGAAGACCGCATGCGTATGGAACAGGAAATGATGATGAATAATAGAGGCCAAGGCCGTAACATGGGGCAAGGA
>PBPE01000039.1 GCA_002724585.1 Dehalococcoidia bacterium
TCATTAGCAACCCCAAAAACTATCCCTTTTTTTCCTGCAAGATCTATCGGATACAAATTACTCTCCTATTAACTGTCATATTATTTTCACTCCTGCTTCAATGCAGGAGCTATTTTACTCAGAAAATCGTTTAATTGGCCATCTTGGTCGAACGATGCAAATCGCACAATAACTGTCTGTGCACCTGCTTCTTTATATTGAACAATACGATCTAGAACACGTTTAGAGTCTCCAAAAGGTCCCCATCTATCACCCCAGATGTTTGCTCCATAATAACCTAACAGCCATTCTTCAGCTTCAGTCGTAGCTCTGGATACATTTTCATCCATATTAATTGTCATGTACATAGTGGTCTGTACCTCAGATGGATTTCTCCCTAGGGCAGATGCTGAGTGGTAGAAATCCTTGACAACCTCCGCATACTCCTCGGGTGTATCCGATATGGATATGATTCCGTCCGCAAGCTTTGCGGCCCTCTGGATTTGGACATCCCTGACTTTAGATCGTCCATGGCAGGCTAGAAGAATGGGTATGCCAGAAGCTCTAACCGAAACCGGCAACATCGCTGTATCATCAACATCAAAATGCTTGCCACGGTAGGTAACCCTTTCACCACGATTAAGTTTCTTGATTAAATAGATCATTTCCTCAAGTCTACTAGCACGCTGCATGGCATTAACAGACACACTCTCCCATTCTCTTTTCTGCGCGTCGTTAAAAGCTCCTCCTATACCCGTTGCAATAATAAGTCTGCCCTCAGAGATTAAATCTACAGTAGCCATAGTCTGAGACAAGAGAAGTGGATGTCGAAGTCCCATCAACATGACAGCCGTGCCCAACCGCACTGTACTGGTTTGTGCAGCTATAGCAGAAAGCGTGCTTAACGGTTCAAGTCTAGGTTTTGCTGTGAGACTGTCACCAACCCAGACTGAATCTAGTCCTGCGTCTTCTACTTGCTTTGCCATATCCAGAACAGTCTGAATACTGCTCGGACGTTCATCATTCAGAAGTAACCCTCTTGTTGGAAGTAATATACCCAGTTTAAAGTTGTGACTAATCATAGGAAACTATCATCATAATCTTTTAAGAGTCCATATTGGGGATCAATCTGTTTAACAGTCCTGGCTCCATATGGGAATATGACTCCAGATCATCCACAGTATCAAGATCAAAGGCGAGTCCCTGACTGTAACATATCGCTACCGACACTTCCGAGGCTGCCGCTTGTGCCAAATGTCGAGCAAAACTTCTCTGTCCAAGTTGCGGTGTGAACGGAATACCGTTCGGTATTAGTATTCCGTTAGTTCCACCATCACGCCGAGCAGGAGCTAATGTTATATTGTTACCGCGTACTGAAGATCGCATCAGGCTGTGAATATCACTGGACTTAATAAATGGCAAATCTCCTGGTAGATACATTACCGAATAGCCTTCCCGAAAAGCTCTATCAAAGGCCTTATTTAAAGTATCATTTAGATTAGAGCCCATTTCCTCAAGCCACAAGCCATCCATATTACGAGTCAAGGCTCTAACTCTATCGTCTCCCCCAATCACCCAAAACATTTCTATAGAGGCACCACGAATAGCATTTATTACGCGCCATAACATACCAGCCACTAACTCGGCCCTGTGTTCCACAGTAAGTTGTCGCGCTAGCCTAGTTTTTCCCTCCGATAATGGCTTCATAGGAATTATGGGTACAACTGACGATGTTTCGATCATCATTTAGATAACTTCCAATTCTAATAGTGTTTTAGCTAGGGCTATCTTATCAGCTTTCGAGTTCATTATAATCGGCGCCACTAAAGGCTTAATGCCCAAGGATTCGATGTCCTTACAGTGTTTCTCGTCCTGAACATCTATTACAAACACATCGCATACATCACGGTACAATTCAGCCACAGTTACGCATGACACCTCGTACCCCAATTCATGCATTATCTTCCCCGCAGGACCCTTTACGGAGGATCCAGATACTATGGGGCTTACTGCTATTCTAAGATGATTATTTTTTTTGAGATTCATCATCCTATCTCGAATGCCAGATAAAGCTAGGATAGGTCCTATGCTTAAAAAGGGATTAGAAGGGCAAAAAATTAGCTTATCTACTCTATCTAAAGCGTTGGAAAATTCTTCATTCGGTTGAGCCGTATCACTGCCGACGTATTTTATATCAAGAACTTCCGGTTCAGATTTATCTCTGACGAAATACTGTTGCATAGACAGTTCGGCTCCGGCCGTCTTGATCACCGTCCTTACTGTATCATTCGTCATGGGTAACACTTGGCATAATACACCAAGTTTCTGACATAAATAAGCAGTAATTTCAGTTAGATTATGTTTCTTATCTAAAAGATATTTCCGCATAATATGTGTCCCGAGATCCAGGTCCCCAAGATTGAACCACGTGTCACAACCATATCTGTTCAGCATGGACAATGCTTTAAAAGACTCACTAGACAGTCCCCAACCTGTCTCAGTATTTGATAAACCTGCCAGCGTGTACATTACAGTATCAAGGTCAGGACAAACGTAGAGCCCATGGAATATATCATCATCACCGGTATTGACTATGAGAGTGAACTCTTCCGGATTAAGTAAGCAAGACAACCCAAGGGCCAGTTTTGCCCCACCTACTCCGCCAGCTAGAGCTACGACGTTTTCAGACAATTACGTTACTCTGGTCTTCAGGCATCATACGACTCTTATTAGAAGTAGGATGCTCGAATCTATATTCATCCATCTGGACTAGTTTTTTATATGACCCAAATATTTCCTCAACATTATCCCCTACTAGATCTAGAGCATCCACAGGACAGTCAGACTTATCGAAGACCTGTTTAATCTGATAATCTGTATACCTTTCTGCGGGAACCCGGCCGGCTTGACGAATCATTTCTCTGAACTCTGCGGGGCGCATTAATTGACCATGCTGGGCACCTGCGGAAGTCGATATACTTTCGTTGATTAAGGTACCACCCAGATCGTTTACGCCAGCCGTTAATAACAACTGCGACATCCGGCTACCCTCTTTAACCCAAGAGGCTTGAATATTCGGTATCCAGTTATTTAGTAAGATTCGGGAGATCGCATGGACTTTTATAACTTCCATTCCGGACGGGCCTGACCTGACATTTTCAACCAATCCCTGAAGGAACATCGGGGCTTCACTGTTCACAAAACTTAAAGGCACAAATTCAGTAAAACCTCCCGTTTGTGACTGTATATCTCTCAGCAAAACAATATGTTCCGCAAGTTGCTTATAAGTCTCTGAATGTCCAAACATTACTGTAGACGTGGTTGGGATACCTAGTTCGTGCGCCGTAGTAATTACCTCAGTCCACTGATCCACTGTTATGCGACCTGGAGAGATTCTATCTCTTAGTCCCTGATCCAATATCTCGGCGGACGTCCCGGGGAGGCTCCCCACTCCGGCATCCTTCAGTCCGATCAAGTACTCTTTGATGGATATCTTTGATCTAATCGAACCATACAATACTTCCTCTGGGGAAAAACCATGTATGTGCATGTCCGGTAGTTCCGATTTGATAGACTCTGTCAATTTTATATAAAGGTCGCCTTCCATCTGGGGAGGTAATCCAGCTTGAACACATATTTCCGTAGCTCCATATTCCCATGCCTCTTTCGCTCTACGAATAATCTCTTCAGCGGGCAGAAAATAACCCTCTTCTTGTCTAAAGTCCCGACTAAAAGCGCAGAAGCCACACCGCTTAATGCATACATTAGTAAAGTTGATATTCCGATTAACAACGTAAGTGGCTACATCTCCTACAGTACGAAGCCTCAATTCATCGGCAACCATACTTACAGAGTGAAACTCTCTTCCTGTCGTATTTAGCAGCGCCACTGCATCGTCAGCGGATATATCTTTACCATCGAGGGCTCTATTCAGTATTTTGGACACACTTCCATCAATGCCATTCAGAACCATATCCAAATCTTCATGGCCTGATGGTACATCACTTTGGTTCGACATAACCTCGAACGCCTCCTTTTACATAACCCTGATAGTCACTCAACTGCAGCAGTTTTCGTTTAATCTCTGGAGTAGTATATCGATCAGTATTTATAAAATATTCTGGGTAGATCGGCAGTCTAGGTACGAGATTGAATCCCATTCCGGAAGTACGATTGTTAAGTTCTGCCAACTTAGGCCACGGAGATTCTGGATTAACATAGTCTATAGTTAACGGAGAAACTCCACCCCAATCGTTTATACCTGCAGAAATATAAGTCTCGTAATCGTCTGCATTTAGGTTAGGCGGAACCTGAATATTAGCATGGGAACCCAGAATAATTCTGGCAGTAGCTATAGTCCAGCGTAGCTCCAGTGATTCTGCGTCAGGCACATGCCGCATCGGAATATTTTCTTTTGATCTAAAATTCTGAATTATCACTTCTTGAATATTACCGTAGTTTTTCTGTATATCAAGAATCGCAAAGAGAGCTTGAACACGGTCTAAACGGGATTCACCTATTCCGATCAATATACCACTTGTGAACGGTATATTAAGCTCCCCTGCTATTTTAGTAGTTTTGATACGTACAGACGGTCTTTTGCTGGGAGCGAACTCATGTGGTCCACCGGGAGAATGCAAATCTTCACTTAGACTCTCCAGCATTATTCCCATAGAACCACTATATGGTCTCAATTGAGACATTTCTCGGTAACTCATAGTACCCGGGTTAACATGCGGTATCAAACTAGTATCTGAGGAAACTAACTTACACATATCTACTAAATACTCAATAGTTGTTCTGTACCCACGGGATTTCAGCCAGTTCTTAGCTTCTGAATACCTTAGTTCAGGACGCTCACCTAACGTAAATAGGGCTTCCGTACAACCTAAGGTTTCCGCTTTAGTCGCCACTTCAAGAACTTGTGCTGGAGATAAGTATAGATCTTCTGCCTCGGAGGGATTTTGTCGAAACGTACAGTACCCACAAAAATCCCGACACAATCGTGTAAGTGGAATAAAAACCTTTGGGGAAAATGTGATGACATCACCGTGACCATAATCTCGTATCTCTGACGATAGTCGGCAATATTCATCTATCTGATCATGTGATATATGTATGAAATCCATAGCATCCGAAACGTCTACTATGTCGGAAAATGCACCGGCAGCAATTCTTGAACGAACAGTTGTTAAATCACAACGACTCTTACCATAGTTAGTATAGACTGTCATGTATATCAATCACTTTGAAACAAAATTGCACCAATTCATTTGTCACAACGCCGAGCTATAGGATTCAGGAACACTCTATTAGAGCAACCAACATATTCACATATTGTAGCCCCGCCGTTCAGACGTATCAAGCGAAGAAAGCACACAGGGTATATCGAAAACTTCCCTTCGTTACCTTCATTTTTTCTATGCTAGAATAATCTCTAATCACCAATAGTTTCTATTCACCAATTATGAGTATTAATCCCGATTCCACTAACAGCCAACTTATCAATTATCGCACTCGCAGTGCGTCCCTTCTCGAAAAAGGTTTTTCTGAGTTGAGAGACGGGCGATGGGCAATCGCCGAAGAATTGATTTGGGGAAGTCTAACATTAGCTACAAAGGAACACGCCTTGTCACTTGGTCATATCTTGTCTGCAGAGCAAGAGATTCGTAATTATATTGCAAACCTAGGCGAAGAACGTAGAGACCGGCAGATGAGAGACTCTTTTAATCAATTAGACAGTTTCCATGATATGGTGGAAAAAGTCCGCGAATCCGGTTTGAGGCTAGATTACCTATTCATGTTATTGGATGACGTTGCTAGTACCATAGAAAAACTATGGAGTAGTTCTGATGACAATCTGTCCGCTGCTAAGAGATAATAATGTCCCATGAAAAATCAGACGTCTAACAACATTCTAATACATACCCATGGTTGCAAGTTGAATCAAGCGGACAGCGACAATATGTCACGCGCATTCGTATCTGCCGGATACAACATAGTAGATTCAATAAGTGCAGCAGATATTTATGTATTGAATACGTGCACTGTAACTTCTACTGCTGATTCTAAAGCCCGTCAGGCACTGAGGTCAGCTCATAAAAGGAATCCTAAAGCGTTAATAGTTGCCGCTGGCTGTTATAGCCAAAGAGCTGAAGATGAATTGGCACAAATGCAGGAAGTATCCTTAGTAGTAAAAAATACTGAGAAAGACAACATAGTCGCGCTGATCAATAATGCTCGTAATGTAGATGAATCGGCACTCAGTAGAATCGAACAACCTTTAGATACAGTTTTGTCACGATGTCGAGCAATGGTAAAGATACAAGAAGGGTGCAATCAAATATGTAGCTACTGTATCGTACCTAAAGTCAGGGGTAGAGAAAAAAGTATTCCATCATCCACTTTGATAAGCCACGTCAATAGTTTGGTATCAGAAGGATACAAAGAGGTAGTCTTAACAGGAACACAACTCGGTTCCTACGGCTTCGATCTACCAGGATCATCGCTGCCTCATTTGATAGAGCGTATATTACAAGAGACAGAAATACCTAGACTTCGAGTTTCTTCCCTTCAACCTCAAGAAATTAGCCAAGATTTGCTCAATCTATGGTCAAATGAAAGACTTTGCCCTCATTTTCACATGCCATTGCAGAGCGGGTCCAACAAAATCCTTAGGGCCATGAGGAGAAAATATACTACTGATCAGTTCTGTAAAAGCGTGGACTTCATTAGAGCGAATGTACCTAATGTAGCCATAACAGGAGACCTAATAATTGGATTTCCTGGAGAAACGGATTCCGATTTCAAAGAAACCCAAACCTTGGTATCCAATATATTCTTTAGCAATCTTCACATGTTCCCATATTCGAAACGTCCTGGTACCAGCGCAACCTATCTGAATGGTCACGTATCTCCTGTGATAAAGAAAGAAAGATTTACCGCTCTAAATGAAATAGTGAAAGATAGTTTTACAGATTTCAGAAATAAGTTCCTGCACACTACTCAAAAGGTTTTATGGGAATCACACAAGATTGTTAACGAGGAACACTATTGGAAAGGCATAACTGAAAATTATATTAGGGTACAAACAAAGACTAACCGTAATATACGAAACACAATAACAGAGGCAAAATTACAATTATTGGAAGACGACTGCGTTTGGGCAATAATACGTTAAATAAAAATGCGGTGGCCTGCTGATTCAGACCACCGCGGCACCTCCCCACCCATCCACACACAAGAGGAGGATAAAAAGAATAATGCTTCCTACAACTCTACTGGTCTCAAGTATGTCGTCGTACCCCTTCTCTCTAGGTACCCTGCCTTAGTATCGGTACCATGCGAAAAGACTATTAACCATCCTTGCTGTTCAGCTTCTGACAGGATCTCCTTTTTCCTCTGGAGAGTTTCTTCCGGTGAAAACGAAAATGCGGAAATAACCGGCAGATTCAAATGGTGATGCGTAGGAACTATGTCGCCTAGGAACACTACCCTCTCACCTCCATGGTTAAACAACACCATCTGATGGCCAATAGCATGTCCATCCGTGACGACTACATTTAACCCAGGGAGAATTTCGGTATCACCATCAAGTAACTCTAATTGAGATTTCTCTTCTATCGGCAAGAAATTTTCTTCACGATGGAAAGCTGAGCACCTTTCATTTGGACTCTGCGCATCTTCCCAACAAGACCTTTGGATGTAATAAGTTGCCTTAGGGAAAGTGGGAACTATATTTCCAGCTCTATCTAGCCTGGTACACCCTCCACAATGATCGAAATGTAAATGCGTTAAGATCACTGAATCAATATCTTTCGGAGTCAGACCAGCACTCTTGAGTCCTTTCAGAAGTCGACTAGGAACCAACCCATAAGCTTCCTTATCTTTGTCATTGTCTTTGGGTCCGACTCCTGCATCAACCAACACATTCTTTCCACAAACCTGAAGTAACATACAATTCAGGCCCATGGTTATACGGTTCTTTCGGTCTGTACTAACACTATTTTCCCAGGCAACCTTAGGTACCTGGCCAAATACCGACCCACCGTCAAACTTCACCACACCATCACTCAGTATTTTTACAGATGTTGACATCATGTTAGTAACTGACACCTCCTAGAAACTGCTCAAAACCTGTATTCTAATTCGGTTGTTTAATGATCCCAACCTCGCTACCATAATAATAAGCATCCCGAAATAGGATCGTTAAATTATTAGTTATGGTAACTAAAACCTAATATAACAGGTGCTCTTCGAGGTATTGTCAAGGCAGTTTTAAGCCAATTTTTGATAATTTTTTAAAAAATATCGAAAATTGGCTTAATTTCGTTGTAAAGGACCCGGAAGTTTAGAAGAGTAAAAGCTGTTACAAATAAAATAATCGTTAAAATAATGAAAGTGCTTTTTCTAGTCGTAACAGCGTGGAATCCTTCCCCAACACCTCCATCAATTCAAATAGTGGAGGTGTTGCATCTCTCCCTGTAACTGCACTTCTAATGAGACCAAAAAATTCTCTTGGTTTTAAATCAGACTCCACACAGGTAGTTCTTAGCACTTCTTCAATATTCCCCGATGCGAAGGGATCTAATTTGTGAACTGCAGAAATAATATTTTTGAGAGCGGTAATAGTTTGAGATGCATCCATACCTTTCTGAATAATTTGAGCTTTACTACAACCAACATCAGTATCGAAAAAATATGACGTAATATCTTTGGATTCCGCCAAAGTCTTTATACGCTCTTTGATAAGAGGCACAACTCTAAGCAAATATTCTCTGTCTATGGATACCGTATTATCGGTTATAAACGGCAGCATCAAGTCAGTCAACTGATCATCAGAAAGCTCTCTAATATAAACTCCGTTCATCCACTGCAGTCGATCAATATCAAATATAGAGGCGGGCTTGCCAACCCTATCAAGACTAAATTCGCTTTGAATAGTTTCTAAAGGTATTACGTCGCTATGATCATCAAGGGACCACCCTAATAACACCATGAAATTCTTAAGAGCATCCGGAAGATACCCGTCATCTCTGTATTCGAGAATGGACGTCGCACCATGCCTCTTGGACAGCTTAGATTTATCAGGTCCCAAAATCATTGGCAGATGCCCGAATTTTGGCGGGGTGAAACCTAGGGCTTGGTATATCAAAAGATGCCGCGGAGTACTCGACAACCACTCTTCAGCCCTAAGAACATGGCTAATATGCATCAGGTTATCATCAACGACAACAGCAAGATGATATGTAGGAAACCCATCAGATTTCAGCAAAACAAAATCATCGAGCAAATGATGTTGCCACTCAACCTCTCCTCTAATAATATCGTTGACGCTAGTCATTCCGTCATGAGGCATCTTGAACCTGACGACATAGCTCTGACCTGAACTGTCCAGATCATTACGTTCCGTATCGGACAGAGACCTGCAATGACCATCGTAGCCTATAGACTGTTTGTTAGCTTTTTGGGAGTCTCTAAGTTCAGAAAGGCGCTCCCTAGTACAATAACAGCGATACGCATGGTCTGTATCTATCAACGTCTCAGCAGCAGCACTATAGTGTTCGAGCCTTTCAGATTGGTAATAAGATCCGAAGTCACCTCCGACCTGAGGACCTTCATCCCAGTCTATTCCAAGCCACTGGAGTCCCTCCAATATACTATCCACTGCTCCAGGTACTAACCTCTCTTGGTCGGTATCCTCAACTCTAACTATAAACTTCCCGTTATTCCGTCGGGCAAACAACCAGTTAAAGAGTGCAGTTCTAATATTTCCAATATGAGGATGCCCCGTCGGGCTTGGTGCATATCTGACTCTAACTTGTTCACTCATATATCCTCTGAACTAATGCGTTTCCGTTGTGACACAATCTATCATAACTTATTGTATAGAAATGCCTGTATAACGTTTGTGAGATATTCTGGCCTATGGTATCCAATATCATGAATCGTATTCTGAATCCAGTGCACTTTACAGTCGGCAATCGTCCTAGATGCAATCGCCACCCGGCTTTGCTTGTTCCAAAACCTTTCAAGTTGCCGTTGTCTGGGTTGTGGACCTGCCGGGACTAAGAGAGTAGGACACTTAATATTTGGCCACATGGAGGACGCAGGTTCTTCCCACATCGCTTTCATCACTTGGATATGATTATCTGGATGCAAAATATCATTCATTTGGCCGCTCGCATCTTCCCACACCATCGTTTGGACTATACGTTCTACATCAGGAGTCCAACAACAAGAAAGTTGTTCCTTCATCCTATCCAAAAATTCACTTCGAGTACCAGATACGTCTCTAGGGAATGTATTTTTTTTAACGGTTTCCCAATCACTGATATCAGAAGAACCTATCCGGCCGAATCCGCCATCTATCATCGTCAAACTACTCACTCGTTGCGGATGCAGATAAGCAAGTCCTGCAGCAACAGTTGCTCCCCAGGAATGGCCTAACACTCCGATTGTTGCTATATCAAAAACATCCAATAGGCGCACCATATCAAGGGCTAGCGTTTTCCAGTCATATCCTTCAGTAGCCTGAGTCGTCTTACCATGACCACGTTGATCTGGAGCAATAATCCTAAAATCTCTTGCCAGACGAGGAGCAACGAGATCATACCAATTAGCAGATGAAGCTAGGCCGTGCAATGCTAACACTGGTGGTGCATCAATATCGCCCCACACCATACACCTAATGGCCAAACCGTTAGAATCAATAACGTTTTCTGAAAAAGGAATATTCATCATATTCATGATCTAGTTTGAGACCATACTCACACAAATATCGCCATCACAATTTTATCAAGATTTATTTACTTTGGACCAGCTATCTCTAAGTGACACCGTCCGATTAAACACCAGTTGTCCTGGTGTAGAGTCAACAGAATCCAGACAAAAATACCCTTGCCTTTCAAACTGGTAAGTAACACCTTGTGATGATTCAGCCAAACTCGGCTCTACGTAGCATTCGGTCATTACGGTGAGCGAATGCGGATTAAGTCTGTCAGTCAATAATCCGCCATTATCTCCATCAGTAGTATCTACGAATAGATCACCGTAAAGTCGTATCTCAGCCTTTATAGCATGCTTTGCGGATACCCAATGTAGAGTCCCCCTGACTCTACGACCATCCAGTGATGATCCTCCACGTGAATCAGGGTCGTAAGTGCAGTGTATTTCCGTTATTAGGCCATCAACATTTTTAATCACGTCAACACACGTTATATAATAAGCAGCCCTGAGACGAACTTCTTTACCGGGTGCCAGCCTAAAGAATTTAGATGAAGGGGTCTCCATAAAGTCTTCACGTTCTATAAAAAGTTCTCTTGAAAAAGGCACCTTACGGGTGCCCATAGAAAGATCTTCAGGGTTATTTACAGCATCAAACTCTTCTACCAGATCTTCTGGATAATTTATCAAAACCACTTTTACAGGATCAATAACACCCATAACACGCGGAGCTGTTAGATTTAGATTAGTTCTAAGACAATGTTCGAGTAGAGCCGATTCGACTTCAGTATCTCGTTTAGCGATACCGATCTCATGACAAAACATTCTTATAGCTTCCGGAGTGTATCCTCTTCTTCTAAGACCAGATATAGTAGGCATCCTAGGATCATCCCAACCACTGACGTGTCGGTTTTCAACCAGATCTCTCAGCATGCGTTTACTCATTACCGTATTACTCAAATTTAGTCGAGCAAATTCTATCTGTTGGGAACGGTGTACTTGTAAAACATCTAGAAACCAGTCGTACAGAGGACGATGATCTTCAAACTCTAAAGTACACAATGAATGAGTAACTCCCTCTATAGAATCAGACAGGCTATGGGCGAAATCATACATCGGATATATCTTCCATATATCCCCTGTCCTGTGATGTGGCATTTTACGTATTCTATATAGGGTCGGGTCACGTAGATTCAAGTTTGGTGACGCCATATCTATCTTGGCTCTGAGAACATGTGTCCCATCTTCAAACTGTCCCTTCTTCATCTGTTCGAACAAGGCTAGATTATCTTCGATAGATCTATCACGATATGGACTGTCTTGGCCTGGTTCTGTCAGTGTCCCTCGATATCTCCGAATATCATCGGCCGAAAGACTATCTACATAAGCCAATCCCTTTTCTATCAACACAACAGCGAAGTCGTAAAGTTGGTCAAAATAATCAGAAGCAAAATACAGATGATCTTGCCAGTCGTAGCCTAGCCATTTAACATCCGTTTTGATGGATTCAACATATTCAACATCTTCTCGAGTGGGATTAGTGTCATCAAACCTCAGATGGCAAATCCCTCCATATTCGTTCGCAACTCCGAAATTAAGACAAATTGATTTAGCATGTCCAATATGAAGATACCCATTGGGCTCCGGAGGAAACCGTGTGATAATCGAGGAATCAAACTTTCCTGAGTTAATATCATTAGAAATGATATTTCTAATGAAATCCGATGCGGAATTGTCTGGAATAGACATTAAAATTCTCTATAAAATCCTATCAATTTAGTGAGCACACCCGAAGGGTAATAGCCTGCGAACATTCTAGCATATGAACATGACTAGAAGGTGAGTTATATGCCATCATATTGAAGCTATAACGGCTACCCTAAATTGGCCTTTATCGATTCTAGTGCATCTGAGAGATCTTTTGGCAGAGGAGAATGAAATGAGACAGGTTCTCCTGTGGTTGGGTGCCGAAATGCCAAGTAGTTTGCATGCAGAAAATGCCGTGATACAACACTACTACTTCTGCCATACACGTTGTCTCCTACTAGCGGATGAGTGAGATAAGCCATATGAACTCTTATTTGGTGCGTTCTTCCCGTTTCTAGTTTCAGACTTAAGTATGTATAACTCTCCAAGCGGTCCAATACGGTGTACATGGTCTTGGCGTTCCGACCGTTTTCAACAACAGCCATCCGTTTCCTGTTATACGGGTCTCTTCCTATAGGTGCATCAATCTCGCCTTCATCAGTAGCCAGCAAGCCTCTGCACAAGGCAAGATACCCCTTGTCAACATTTCTACTGCTAATTTGAGCAGATAAATTCTGATGTGCTTCATGTGTTTTAGCCACCATTATCAGACCAGAAGTATCTTTGTCCAAGCGATGTACTATCCCTGGTCGCACCTCTCCGCCCACTCCTACTATATCGGGACAATGTGCCATAAGTGCATTGACTAGGGTTCCATCAGGATGTCCTGGTCCAGGATGAACTGGGAGACCGTGAGGTTTATCAACAACCGCTATATGGTCATCCTGATAAATAAAAGAAATCGGGATAGCCTGTGGGATTATATCGGTAGGACTGGGCTCAGGAATGCTAATATGTACTATGTCCTCTAATTTCACTTTGTATGAGGGTTTCGCAGTGGATCCATTCACAGTCACATACCCAGACTCAATCAGAGTCTGCAGCCTACTACGGGTAGTAGATTTTTCCTGATCTGCAAGAAAAGAATCTAACCTCTTCCCGGAATCATTAACTATATATTGATGATTAATCCCATCCATAATAATGCTCTGAAACCTTGTAGATCTGGATGTACAGAAACCTGGGCCCCAAACAATCCCCACTTGTTCTGACAGATTAATTATACCAATGGTTCAGAATGATCATCATGGTTTTCCCTTTCTACAAGAAGGATAGTCCACACCAAGAGACATAAGCCTGTGATGATTGAGGCGTCAGCGATATTGAAGGCGGGCCATCTCCATGAAGACACACCAATATCTATAAAGTCTGTGACATGCCCGATTCGGATACGATCGGTGACGTTGCCCAGTGCCCCTCCGATTTGTAATGCTATACTCAACCTAAACCAATTATTAGGTTTTATTTGGATCTTGTATATGTAGAGTAGTACGCATACCCCAACAAAAGAGACAAAAATTAATGGGATGTTATTACCTGAAAAAAGCCCAAATATACTTCCGCTATTATGAATGTGTGTAATCCGAGCGAAACCTTCTGAAGGTATGGAAACCCTACAAATCATACCAGCATCACATGGGATGAAATGTTGCACTAAATACTTAGTAAATTGGTCTAGTGCCAAGACCACTCCAGCACCTTGCGCAACGGCCCAATGATAAGCAGAAGAAGTAGACATGTATCCACGTGCGGGTCTTAAGATATCAGGCAAGATTTTCATAAAAAAATGTAGATACTGGCTCTACGGCCAAATCTTCCATATTGGCCCAGAAATGATCTGCTCCCTCTATAGATCTTATTGTAGGAGGATTCACAAATTGATTTAATACTTCAGTTAATTTATCGGATTGGAGTAATTTATCCCTTGTACCTGATATGACAAATTTAGGCCTTTTATCATTCTTTAAAGTCGATTCTTCAAGCGCTTCAATGGAAGGGGATATAAAAGCAAAAGCTCTCGGAGATTTTTGCAGTTGCGGGTGCCTTAATATAACCCGCGTACCAAATGAGTAGCCAACAATACCTATCTTCTTCGAATTTATTCCAGGCCATTCAGTAAGTAGTTTTTGAGCCGCTACCACTTCTTGATATTCCAGTTCCCCTTTGGAGTGCTCTCCTTCGCTATTTCCTACCCCTCTAAAGTTGAACTTCAGAGTTGCGATACCCATCGTCGATAGATGATAGGTTACAGCAGATACCACATTATTGTGCATGTTGCCACCAAACAATGGATGCGGATGACACACTACTACACCCGGGACATCTCCACTCAAATCATCTGGAGTAGCTAATACTCCTTCAAATTTAAGCCCATTTGCCTCAAAAGAAACCGCACTTTGACGCATAAATCGCTCCTACCTAATTACACCAATCTTAATCACAGTCGGTAGTGTTTAGCAAGGATTCCTGATAAAATGTGCCGCAATCTTTATCCTCCATACCACAGATAGTACAACAAATTTCGTCTATATAAGGAAGTATGAATTTGATAGATTTGAGAAGCGATACAGTCACTAAACCAACTGATGAAATGCGTAAAGCAATGGCCCAGTCAGAAGTTGGAGACGATGTATATGGAGAAGACCCATCTATAAATCTTCTGCAAGAAAAAGCCGCAGATCTACTTGGTAAGGAAGCTGGTTTACTTATGCCAAGCGGAACTATGAGCAACTTGGTCGCGATATTAGCTCACTGTGACCGAGGCGATGAAGTTATCATGGGTGACCAAGCCCACATTTTTTGGAATGAATCTGGAGGTGCCTCTGGATTAGCAGGAGTCCAAATTAGACTCATTGCTAATGGGGACCANGGAGAAATCAATCCTCATGAACTTGCTTCATCAATCCGCCCGAAAGGAAACATCCATACTGCTCCAGGNACACTAGTGTGTTTGGAAAACACACACAACCGATGCAGTGGGGGCGTGCTCACACCCAGCCAGACNTCNGAAATTTCTAAAATTGCACATTCTGCAGGAGCAAAAGTCCATCTAGATGGAGCTAGGGTGTTTAACGCAGCAGTTGCTCTAGAAGTTCCAGTTACAGAACTTACAAAGGATGTCGATGACGTCTCATTCTGTTTATCCAAGGCGCTGAGCTGTCCTGTTGGGTCGGTCTTATGCGGTTCCAAAGAATTCATCAGGGAAGCCCTGAGATGGAGAAAAATGGTAGGAGGAGGTATGCGACAAGCGGGAGTGCTTGCCGCTGCAGGATTGGTCGCGTTAGATAATATGATTGATAGGCTCGCTGATGACCATGCTAGCGCAAAACAATTGGCCACTGGTATAGCTAACATCGAGGGACTAAACGTCGATCCGGAAAGCATCAGTACCAACATAGTGATATTTGATATAGACTCTTCAGTTGGTTCAGCAGCAGAAGTAATAAACGCGTTAAAGGAGCAGGACGTTTTGGTCAGCTCGCCAGGACCTAACTCTATACGCATGGTTACACACCGCCATATAACAGGATCTGATATTGATCAAGCTCTGGCAATCACATCCAAAGTTGTCGGTTCTTTGGGATAGAACTCCAAATAACCGGACTATTTATACAAACATAAGGAGACCAGATAACTGATGTCAGATGACAGAATCAATATTAGTTCCACTGCACTAATAATCGCGGATTTCTACAAAGATATGATGGGCACGATCCCTCACTCTATTGAAAGAAACGTTTTGCACAACACTCAAGAAGTGCAGAAAGCCGCAAGACATTCGGGCATGCTAATCTGTTACTCCGCCACGGTATTTCGACCGGGTTATATAGAAATAAGTGATCGGAACAAGACTTTCAGTCAGCGGAAAAATTCCGGCCAGCCAGCGGTCTCAGATCCAATTGAAGTGATACACCCAGGGGTATCTCCAATAAATGGAGAGGTGGTAGTAGGAAAACACAGGGTAAATGCGTTATATGGGACAGATCTGGATATGACACTCAGGGCCAACCAGATCAACACCATAATACTTCTAGGTTACGCAACAAGCGGCGTAGTATTATCGACAACCAGGTTCGCAGCCGATTCAGATTACGGCATAATAATAGTAGAAGACTGCTGCGCTGATACAGACCCTGAGGCACACGATTTCTTAATGAAGAAAATCTTCCCACGGCAAGCTGATGTAGTAACCTCAGCAGACATTATCAAAGCCCTATCTTGAATCAGCATTTTCTTCCCAAAGGCGACGCAATCTAAGGGCCTTATCATGTTCGTCGCCATTTTCAGAGGGTTGATAATAACGAGCATCTGCTACATTTTCCGGCAGGTAGGTTTGTTCAACAAAATTTTCCTCATAATCATGCGCATACCTATATCCATGGCCATACCCCAAGTCTCTCATCAATCCTGTAACCGCATTCCTGAGATGCATTGGAACTGGTTCAGAAGGTAAATTTCTGACGTCCTCTAAGGCTTTTTCTAATCCAACATAGGCAGAGTTACTTTTGGCAGCAGAAGCCAAATAAACCGTCGCTTCTGCAAGAATAATTCTACCTTCTGGCATACCGATAAGATGGAGTGCCTGCTGAGCAGCAGTAGCAATTATTAAAGCATTGGGATCAGCCAGTCCTACGTCTTCAGCTGCTGAAATAACCAAGCGCCGAGCTATAAACATGGGATCCTCTCCGGCATCAATCATTCTAGCAAGCCAATACAATGCTCCGTCAGGTGAAGATCCTCTTACAGATTTAATAAAGGCCGAAACAGTGTCATAATGTGAATCCCCTGACTTGTCGTAATTAGCAGAGCGATGTTGCAAAGCTTCAGACATCGCATCAGCATCGATAAATCTTGAACCATCCTCACTTTCAGAAGAGCTGGTTACTGCTATTTCCAACGCGTTTAATGCAACGCGGGCATCACCGTTCGAATAACTAAGAAGATGTTGAATAGCTTTGTCTGAGACCTGCGCTTTCATGAGCCCTAGCCCACGTTCACTGTCAACGAGCGCCCTGCGCACAAGTATCTCAAGAGATTGGGTATCCAGAGCTACAAGAGTAAATACTCTGCATCGGGACAACAAAGGCGCATTAACCTCGAAAGAAGGATTCTCAGTAGTTGCACCCACAAGTGTTACAGTTCCATCTTCGACATGAGGTAATATCACGTCCTGCTGAGATTTATTGAATCTATGTATCTCATCAATGAACAAGACTGTCTTTGTCCCATACATAGAGAGCCTATCTCTTGATTCTCCTATAAGTCTTCGTAAATCCGACACTCCGGATGTTACCGCGCTCAAGGCCTCAAAATGAGATTTAGTAACACTAGCAAGTAGGCGAGCCAGACTGGTTTTACCTGTCCCTGGAGGACCCCAGAAAATAATGGATGGCAATCTATCAGAATCTATAGCAGATCGCAATATCTTGCCTTGACCTAGAATATGTTCTTGCCCAACTAGGTCATCAAAAGTTAGAGGCCGCATGCGCTCCGGCAAAGGCGCAATAGTGCGATTCATCAAATCTCGTGCATGGTCGAATAGAGTCATATATTCACCTTTCCAATCACATATCGATTACACATGTATGGGTTGACTCTACCTAAAATGGGGTAAAACCTTATTGGAGAATAATTCCATAGAACGCTTCAGATCCTCATGAGGAACCAATCCACCAATATTTTGCCAGAACAGAACTCCCTGACATCCCATTGATTCCTTTAACTGCTCGATACGGTCTATACATTCTTCGGGATCACCAACGATAGCGTAATCGTTAAGTATCACCTCTGAGGTAAGCTCCAGAGCCCGGCTAGACCTTCGAGATTGTCCGGACTTCAACACACTTAAATAATTATCTATGCTCGCGCCTAGCACTTCCCTGGATTTATTACGGCTTTCCGAAACGCAGGCTGCTAAAGTGGGAATTATTTGAACGTTTTCAAGACTATGCCCATTATCTTCAAGAGACTTTCTATAAACTGAGAGGTTCTCCACTACACCTTGTGTCCCAATAATCAATGGAGTGACCAAAATATTATGTCCAAGTTCTCCTACAATTGGAAATGTATCAACACTGTTAGCAGCAACATAAATCGGAGGATAAGGTTTCTGAATCGGCTTAGGCTCGACTGCTAAATCCTGAATATAATAATATTGGCCTTCGTGATTTAAGTTTTTATCTGACCATGATGCTTTAACTATTTGTAACCCTTCAAGAAATCTCGATCTAGCCTCATCAACATCTACACTTAGACCAGAATAATGCTCTGGATTAGACCCCCTGCCGACTCCAAATAGAACCCTACCTCCTGAAATAATGTCGAGGGTTGCAACTTCTTCTGCCAAACGCACGGGATGATGCAGCGGTAGTAAGTTCACCGCTGTGCCGATGCAAATATTACTAGTAGACCTGGCAACCGCAGCTCCCACAAGTAGAGGGGACGGCATTACCGAGAATCTGGGGTTGAAATGATATTCGGCCATCCATACTGAGTCAAATCCCACTGTGTCGGCTATCGTGCATTGATCTATAAATTCACGATACCTTGTACTGGATGTTTGTTCGGTTCCACGAGGTAGCTGATCGAAAATTCCAAATTGCATGATCAATCCAGTGACTATCTGAGTATCAGTTAACAGTAAAGGCCAGTATAACAATGATTTATGAATTGTTATTATCTACAATGGAATATTACCATGTTTTTTAGCTGGTAACGTTTCTCTTTTACTAGCCAACATATCAAGAGCGTCTATAATACGCATCCGTGTCTCAGCAGGGTCGATTACGTCATCAATATAGCCCCTATTAGCAGCTGTATACGGATTAGTGAACCGATGCTGATAATCTTCCACCAACTCTTTCCTGGTAGACTCAGGATCATCTGACCTGGAGATTTCGTCCCTGTATATTATGTTAACGGCCCCGTCAGGACCCATAACAGCTATTTCAGATGAAGGCCATGCAAGGTTGATATCTGACCGCAGGTGTTTACTACTCATAACGATATAAGCCCCGCCGTAAGACTTGCGCAATATGACGGTTATCTTAGGAACTGTAGCCTCAGCATATGCATAAATAAGTTTAGCTCCATGTCTTATAATGCCTCCGTATTCTTGATCAACACCTGGCATAAATCCAGGAACATCTACCAGAGTGACGAGAGGAATATTGAAACAGTCACAAAATCTAACAAATCTAGCTGCTTTAGAAGATGCATTAATATCCAGTACTCCTGCTAAATAAGCCGGCTGATTACCAATTATCCCTACAGTGGACCCATTCATCCTAGCGAATCCCACCACTACATTTTGGGCATAATCGCTTTGAACTTCCATAAAGTCTAATTCGTCTACTATTCTATTAATCACCGCCCTAACATCATATGGCCTATTAGATTCGTCCGGGACTATATATCGAAGTTCGGGGTCAGACTGTATATCGCCAGCGTCATACTTCGGCGGATCAGAGAGATTATTAGAAGGCAAAAAACCTAAAAGTCTTCTGACGTCGCCTAGGCAAGCTTCTTCACTACTAGCCACAAAATGAGCAACTCCACTTCGGGTGGAATGCGGGTCAGCTCCTCCTAACTCCTCGTGGGTAACTTGTTCGCCAGTAACAGCCTTCACTACGTCGGGGCCAGTGATATACATTTGCCCAATTCCCTTAACCATAAATATAAAATCTGTTATAGCAGGAGAATACACTGCTCCACCGGCGGATGGCCCCAGTATTACGGATACTTGAGGTATAACACCGGAGTAAAGTGTATTTCTTAGGAATATATCTCCGTATGCTGCTAAACTAGAAGCCCCTTCCTGTATCCGAGCTCCTCCAGAATCGTTTAACCCCACTATTGGACAACCTGTTTTGCCGGCCATATCCATAACTTTGCAAATCTTTTGACCTACTACCTCTGATAACGATCCTCCAAACACGGTAAAATCCTGGGCAAAAGCAAATACCTGTCTACCATCCACCTTACCGTATCCCGTAACCACTGCATCTCCCAGAAACTGTCGATCCGCAAGCCCAAAATCGGTTGTCCTATGAGTGACAAAAGAATCTATCTCTTGAAAGGTTCCTTCATCCATAAAGGCGACCAATCGCTCTCTGGCTGTCAATTTACCTCGACCATGTTGCTGATCGATTCTGGTCTGACCACCTCCTTTATGGGCTTGCTCTCTCAATTTGTTGAGATCATTAATCTTGGCGTCTATACTTCTATCGTTCTGCGACATCACGAATCCTTATTCAGTAGGCTCTACGGACATGCTAGCAAACACTCCTCAAGCGGTGCAAGGTAAAGAGCCTGCGGTGTACAATGCAAAAATCATTCAAGAAACGAAATCAATTAAGTACTAGGGAATCAAATTGACAAGAATATCGGACCTTAGAGTTGCAAATAATGAACCAATCCGATGGGGATCAAGAACATACGTGATGGGAATCATAAATATCACCCCTGACTCCTTCTCTGGTGACGGACTCGGCTCCAACATTGAAATGATAGTAGATCAGGCTCAGCGTTTTGAATCAGAAGGAGCAGATTTGCTCGATATGGGAGCAGAATCTACTAGGCCAGGCCATACGCCAGTAAACCAGTCCGAAGAGATTGAACGCTTACTTCCAGCTGTCAGTGCTGTAGCAACAAAGGTAAACATCCCTATAAGCATAGACACCTACAAATCCGAAGTAGCTAGACAATGCTTGAACACAGGTGCATCAATAATTAACGATATATGGGGAGGAACTGCCGACCCTGAAATTCTTTCGGTAGCAGCTCAATATCAAGCTCCTATAGTTCTTATGCATAATGATCCGTCCCCAGATTATGAAGATGTGGTATCCGCTGTAATAAGTCATCTTCGAATATGCAAGCGGCAAGCTATCAAAGCCGGTGTACCGGATACAGAGATCATACTAGACCCCGGTATAGGGTTCGCAAAAACCGCCGAGCACAACTTAGAAATATTAAGTAGATTAACCGAGTTACAGGGCTTAGAGAGCCCTGTATTAATAGGCACCTCAAGAAAATCCACAATCGGACGAATTCTAGATCTCCCGGTTGAAGAGCGTATTGAAGGTACATCGGCAACAGTCGCGTTGTCTATAACGTATGGAGCAGATATCATCAGAGTGCATGATGTCAAAGCAATGACTCGAGTATCAAAGATGACCGATGCCATAGTCAGAAACTGGAGACCAGTGAATTGGGCAGACTAAATGTATATTTAGGGCTAGGGTCCAATCTGGGCGATAGATTAAGTAATATCACCAACGGAATATCTGCGTTATCGTCCCAATCTGAGATCGAGTTTAAAGAGTGTTCATCAATATACGAGACTGAACCTTGGGGTTATTCGAACCAACCATATTTTTTAAACTGTGCAATCAGAATTCGCACATCTATGAAACCGATAGATTTGCTGTCTTTAGTCAAATCAATCGAGTCTATGCTTGGAAGAGAACCATCGTTTAGAAATGGCCCCCGATCTTTAGACATTGATATCTTATTCTACGGAGATCAAGTTATATCAAGTTCAATGCCAGACCTTCAAATCCCTCACCCTCGAATAATAGAAAGGTCTTTCGTATGCTTACCACTTTCAGAGATAGCTCCAACATTAGTTCATCCGGTTTCAGGTATAAAAATAAGGGACATCTCCACATCAAAAATATTTGAAACCGCTACTAAGAAATGGAGCGCCCCTATTAATTCGCAACATTTACCATCTGTCGTTCATGAAACAAACTGAACCTGCTACAAATAACACCAGAAATGTTACACTGTTGACAATAAATGCAGATTATCGCATATTTATTAGTCGGAATCGTATATAAAATACTTGCAGTGCACCCTCGCACTTAAGCTAGCTTACTTAAAGAATCTCGGAGGCTCATATTATGGCAGAAAAACAGTTAATTTTTGACGAGGCAGCTCGAAGCAGTTTAATGAAAGGCGTAGACGAACTAGCAAAGGCTGTAGGGCTTACATTGGGACCCAGCGGAAGAAATGTGTTACTCGCTCGCGTATGGGCTCTTCCGGTTGTATGTAGTGACGGGGTAACTGTCGCTAAAGAAATCGACCTGCCAGACGCATACGAAAACATGGGCGCACAACTGGTTAAAGAAGCCGCTTCGAAAACCAACGACGTTGTTGGTGATGGAACTACCACTTCTGTGGTGCTAACCAAAGCAATCGTCAACGAAGGGTTCAAAAACGTAGCCTCTGGCGCTAGTCCTGTCTTTCTAAAATCCGGCATAGATAAAGCGGTAGAAGCCGTTGTGACTGAAATTCGGAACATTTCAACTGCTGTAGAAAATCAAGAGCAAGTTGCTAAAGTAGCTGCTCTGTCTGCTCACGAAGAAGGGATTGCCCAGCTAATCGCTGAAGCGATGGACAAAGTTGGCAGAGAAGGTGTCATAACTATTGAAGAATCAAAAACCCTCACAGACGAGTTAGAAATCGTCGAAGGCATGAGATTGGATAGAGGATATTTATCACCACACTTCGTAACAGATGCTCAGCGCATGGAAGTAGTCTTGGATGAACCCAGATATCTAATAACTGACCAAAAACTATCAGCAGCCAATGACATAGTGCCAACCCTGGAGAAAATAGCCCAAGGCGATCGTAAACCACTAGTAATAATTGCCGAAGATGTCGAAGGCGAGGCACTCTCCACATTGGTGGTTAACAAAATGCGTGGAACCATCAGCTGTGTTGCTATCAAGGCACCAGGATTTGGCGACCGCAGGAAAGCATTATTGGAAGACCTAGCAATCATGACAGGAGGAACAGTTGTCAGTAGTGACACAGGCTTATCTCTAGATTCCGTTGAACTACACCATTTGGGTAGCTCGAGAAGAATCGTCTGTCTTAAAGATGAATCGACCATAGTCGAAGGGACTGGTTCTTCAGATGATATACACGGGCGTGTAGGTCAATTACGCGTCCAAATAGAAGACACAACCTCTGACTATGATAGGGAAAAACTTCAAGAGAGGCTTGCAGCACTGGCTGGCGGCGTGGCGGTAATCAAAGTTGGGGCTGCTACCGAACCAGAGTTAAATGAGCGTAAATCCAGAACAGAAGACGCCCTCTCAGCTACTAGAGCAGCGGTAGAGGAAGGAATCGTGCCAGGCGGTGGGGTAACTCTAGTCCGGGCTGAACACGTGCTTGATCAACTTGAAAATCAACTAACTGGAGAAGAATCTCTTGGCGTTAAAATTGTCAAAAGCGCACTGGGCGCCCCATTAATGCTAATAGCCCAAAATGCCGGATACTCCGGAGAAGTCGTTCTGGAACATGTTCGAGAAGGTAAGGCTGATTGGGGATTTGATGCAGAAGTAGGAGAATACACAAATCTCGTAGACAAAGGAGTCATTGATCCAGCAAAAGTAACCAGAAGTGCCCTTCAAAACGCTGGCAGCGTTGCTGGAATGATCCTGACGACACAGGCTGTAGTAACGGAAATACCCAAGTACGAACCACTACCTGCTGACATACAAGATTTCATGCACGACTAACCAAATCAAAAAACCTGATATAAAAGTCTCGGAGATAGTATAAGATTGTCTCCGAGATATTTTTTATTCGAGTACGGTTGTTTAAATGACAGGAATCCTCAGCAACCAAAGCATATTAAGACTCATCAACGGGTCACCCCCGTTGATTCATTCATATCTGTCGATAGATGAACAGATACAACCGAACGGTTTCGATCTAACGTTGAACTGTGTTGCCACTCTAGAGACACCCGGGAGAGTTGGAGAAATACCCAACGACAGAAAGGTATCGGAAACTTCAAATCTCTCATTCGACGAAGAAAACTGGTTACATCTTCCAACGGGCTCTTTTCTTATAACTTTCAATGAAATCGTATCGTTACCATTGAACCTTATGGCTCTTGGACGTCCTCGATCCAGTCTATTGCGAAGTGGAGTAGCTATCCATACTGCAGTGTGGGACGCAGGATACACTGGTCGATCACAAGCCTTAATAAATGTATATCACCCTAACGGATATGATATGCAGAAGAATGCTCGTGTTATGCAACTCGTCTTTATGTTGTTAGATGCACCAACACAACAAGAATACGACGGCGTATATCAACATGAAAACATCTAGCAAAATATATAGATTTATCGCCCCTCAGTTAGATTTATCGAAATTTCTATGAACAAAAAAGAATTGACAAAGATAGTCAAGAATAAGGCTATTGAGCTAAACTTTGACCTATGTAATATAACGTCATCTGAGACCTTTGCTGAAGATAGAAAAATAGCTATTGAACGGATACAANCAGGTAAAATGGCTGGATTANCTTGGTTTAATGAAAACCGAGTGATCCGAGGAACNGATCCNTCCGNCCTACTCCCAGGCGCGAAGTCAATAATTTCTTTAGGGATNAATTATTACCAAGAACGCAAACCTAAATCAGACGACAAAACTCTGGGGAAAGTGGCCGTATATGCGTGGGGCAAAGATTACCACAGAGTAGTAAAGAAGAGAATGAAGTTATTAGTAGATAACATTTCGATCGTCCTAGGTACCAACTTCAAATCGAGATGGTATATAGATGATGGCCCAATGTTAGATAGAGCAGTGGCACGTAGGTCAGGCATAGGCTGGATTGGAAAGAACACTAACCTATTGTCTCCTCAATTAGGGTCTTGGCTTTTCTTGGGGCAGATCATTACTGATCTAGAATTAGATACAGACGTGCCCCTGAAGAAACATTGTGGAAACTGCACCAGATGTATTGAGGAATGTCCAACTAAAGCTATAACAAGTCCCTACACCATTGATAACTCACGTTGTATATCCTACCTCACAATCGAAAACAGAGGGGCAATTCCCAGCGATTTACGGGAATCTATAGGGGAATGGGTATTTGGTTGTGACGTCTGCCAGGACGTCTGTCCAGTGAACGTCAGGTCTCAAGATTCTAAAGAGAATTTATTTAAAGTTAACAGTAAACAGTCTCTGGACCTAATAAAATTGCTTAGTATGTCTGAGAATCAATTTCTAGAGGAGTTCGCTGGAACACCAATAATGCGGTCCAAATATCATGGTATGCAGAGAAATGCCTGTGTAGTACTCGGAAATATAGGATCTCCCGAATCAATTCCTGCCCTGATCCGTGCATTGAAATCAGAGTCTCCAGTAGTTAGAGGACATTCAGCGTGGGCATTAGGCAAAATAGGAGGGCTTAAGTCGGAAACCGCCTTGAGAGATCAACTTTGTAGAGAAAAAAACCCAGAAGTTATAGAAGAACTAGTGGCAGCCATCCCAGACGTGTAACATAGTTTTCTATTCTCCTGAAGTGTTATCAGCATCCACCTTATTAGCATTTCTATTTCCGCCACGATTTCTTCTGCCTCGCGATTTGGATCTCTCCGGAGGTGGCTCCATCTGGGGTTTGTATCCGGGGCCAAACTTAAGCCTTTTCATCTCTTCTTCAATTAAGAAAAAATCATTCTTGGGGAGCAAATGCAGGTTACCCTGAAAAGCCATATACCAATTCTCTGGGGGCCATCTCCGAACATAATCCAGGCGATGAGCCAAAAGCCCTGCGTTAATATACTGATCTCCATCTAGGACAACTTGCGACTCTATATCAATTCTAAATGGCCAGTCAGCCTTACCTTCATTCTTCCAAATTACTGTCTCTTCCTCTCTATAAGAAGATGTCAAGGTCGCCGTAGCCGTAAAACACCTTATGCCAGTCACGTAATATAACAGTCGGTCTCCAATTTCGACTCTTTGCACCTTACGACGATATTGACCTTTAAGGCCCTGACGCACGAACCCTTGTTCTTTGGTTATCTGGAAATTTTCTTCGTTACAAGTGATCATCCAGAAGTTACGAGGCATGATTCACCTTCTATTGTCATATGGGTTTGAATTCATTCTATACGATAGCATTTTAACACGTAGGGTCAGAAAGCGTTCTACGAATCCAGTCCAAGAATGGATAAGGCAAATTACCATTGTCCTCAGCGAGTAGATTGTTGTACCATCATTCGTAGGCAATCAAATCGGAATATAGTGGACAGTTATTATATAAATCAGTTAGAAAGGTATGTTAGGAATGACTAATACTTTTAGAAACGAACGCGATATCGCTATAGTAGGGGTTGCTGAATCTGATGAAATGGGAACTGTTCCAAATAAATCATCTCTTCAGCACCACGCTGAAGCCGCATCAAATGCTTTAGAAGATGCTGGCTTGTCTCTGGCAGATGTAAATGGAGTTTTTACAGCCGGTTTCTCTTCACTGGCTACTGCAGAATATCTAGGTATCAAACCTAGCTTCACTGATAATACCTCTGTTGGTGGTTCTTCCTTTGTCATCCATGTAGCTCATGCTCTAGCGGCCATTAGGGCAGGATACTGCGATGTTGCCCTGATCACCCACGGCCAAGCAGGTAGATCAACTAGAGCAAGAATACCCACTGATCCTAATCTTCCGGTTGCCCAATACGAATCCCCGTACGGTATGATCGGACAACCCATTAACTATGCTATGGCCTGTACAAGGTATATGCACCAATACGGAGAGGACAAAACACGACAAGGAATGGCAGAGATAGCAGTCGCCACGCGCAAATGGGCAAACTTAAACCCTAAAGCCGTAATGCATGATACTCCTCTCTCTTTTGATGATTACCATGACTCACGCTGGGTAGCTTGGCCCTTCCACTTAGTCGATTGTTGTTTAGTTACCGATTCCGGAGCAGCTATAGTTGTTACATCAGCGGAGAGAGCCAGGAATTGTCGAAAAGAGCCCATTTGGGTATTAGGAGCTGCGGAAGCACATGACCACAATATTGTTAGCATGATGCCAGATTTCACATCTTCTGTATCAAGAGAAACAGGCCCGACCGCCCTATCACGAGCTGGTGTAATTCATAACGACATAGACCTCACTATGATCTATGACTCATTTACTTATACCGTGATGATAACTCTTGAAGGATTAGGGTTCTGCAAGCCGGGCGAAGCGGCAGACTTCGTATCTAATCAGCGTACCGCACCGGGAGGTGATTTTCCGCTAAACACAAATGGTGGAGGCTTGTCATACACTCACCCTGGAATGTACGGCAGCTTTTTACTCGTGGAGGCTGTACGGCAGCTTCGCGGTGAAACCGGCGATCGCCAAGTTAAAAGTAAATCCGATCCAAATCAGAATGCTAAGATCTCCATCGTCAATGGAACTGGTGGATCCCTTTCATCAACAGGCACAGTAGTTCTGGCCAGGGACTAAACAAAAGGTAAGAATCAAATATGGATGTTGGAATAATTGGATTATCACAAAGTGGAAAAACCACTGTATTCAATGCGTTAACAAAGGGGACTGCTGAAACTACTGGAGGAGGCATGTCAGAAGTCCACATAGGGGTTACAAAAGTACCAGATAAGCGGATCGATGTACTGTCTGAGATGTATAACCCTAAAAAGGTCGTACACGCAGAAATAAAGTATTTTGATATTCCAGGCTCGAACCATGAATCTAAATCTCAGGGGATAGCTGGCCAATACAGAAATTTATTGCAGGGAGCTGATGCCTTCCTTATCGTCGTGAGAACATTCGATGATCCGAGCGTCATTCATCCAGCAAATAAAATTGATCCGAAAGATGATTTATCTACAATGCTAAACGAAATCCTGTTTGCAGATCTAGAGATTCTCGACCGCGCAGTGGACCGCTTAGAAGACGCTATAAAAAAATCAAAAACTTCTGAAAGACCAAACGTCGTCAAACAGCAGGATATCGTGAAAAAGGTCAAGCAGGGATTGGAAGATGGCATTCCATTAAGAAGACAACAATTGAGTGAATCTGACCAGTCCTTTTTAGTTAATTATCAATTGCTTACTGGGAAACCGGTAATCGTAGCATTCAACACCGACGAAACCTCGGACCCTATAACGCTTCAAAATTTAGATTGGGATTATGGCCTAGACTCTGAGTTAGGGGAAGTAAGTTTATCCGCGAAACTGGAATCTGAACTAGCATTAATGCCGGAACAAGAAGAGGCTGAATTTAGAGTTGATCTTGGATTAGGTGATTCTGCTCTGACCCAAGTGATAGCGATAACATATTCGACACTAGGACTTGCCTCCTTTTTGACTGTAGGGGAAGACGAGGTGAGGGCTTGGAGCATACCAGCAGGGCTTCCCGCACAAGAAGCTGCAGGGACTATCCATACCGACTTCTCACGCGGTTTTATAAGGGCTGAAGTCATTCCGTATGAGGATCTAACACGATGTGGCAGCCTCGCTCAGGGAAGGAAAGAAGGAGTACTCCGGTCTGAGGGGAAAACTTACCCAGTTAAAGACGGAGACATAATACATTTCCTCATCAATGTATAACTTTGATAGTTACACTTATATTAATCGGCAAACTCAGCGATTAATGGCAGGGTAGCATTGGTATATATACGCGAGTATGAGCCGACTGATTATTTATCGGTTAGGCAGCTTTTTGTCAGCGGTCAACTGGATTTCGCTATCGGAGAAATATTTGAATCCGAAGTTAGATCATATATACAGAAATCGCTAGATCTAGATCTAAAGGACATAACCTCACATTATAAGACTCATGATAGTAGTAATTTTTGGATTGCCGAGGTATCTGGAGAGATCAAAGGTACCGTAGCTATACAACACCACAACAAAGAATCAGCAGAGCTACGCCGAATGAGTGTATCAAGAGATGCTCGTAGGAAAGGAATAGGAACATTGCTTCTAAACACGGTCGACCAATTCTGCAAGGTTCATGGATATGATCACATATTTCTGTCTACCGTAAGCCACTTAGTTCCGGCAATACGCATGTACAAGTCCAACGGATACCAAAAAACACATACCCAATCATACGGTTTATTGACAGTCGAACATTATATTAAGTACATCTAAAAGTGTTAAGGCAACTGCGGGAAGTCTTATTCAACAACCGGATAAGTCAGCTTCAACAAAGAGTGCCTGCGGTTACTAGTATAAGGCCTCACTTCTTCTGGCCACCTTCCACTATCTACTGCGTCAGACCACTCTGATGACTCCAAAACAGTTGGGGTTTCTATTTCGTAAACGGCGTGGTACCGAGGTTCGTTATCTGCAGTAATCTGCCTTATTTCACCTCCAAGCGCCATAGAAAAACTTTGTGTCTCATACCTTGTTACACTCCGCACTCCTGGAACGCCCAAGAGTAACGGGCAATGCTCAGTGTTATAGACTTCATTGAACAACTGTTTTCTGTCTTTAAGAACATCCATAGAGGCTATAAACAGGTATTTTGAGAGAGTCATATTAGCTCCTTAATATTTGAATATACTTATCGGAATCAAAATGGCTTCTTATGTGAAAACGCTGTTTCTGCGCTAGTAATGAATTCTAATAGCACTGATTTCCCTTCATTATTCATTTTTCTAGCCCGTTCAAAGGCACCACATATATCGTTTGGATTATCAATACGCTCAGCATATCCGCCCATGGCAAGCCCTAGTTCAGCATAATTGCCTCCTAAATCACGAGATCTATACAGATCGTGTGATGTCTGCATCGCATGGGTTTCGACAGCCATTGTTGAGTTATTTAACACAACGGTCGTGATAGGTATATCTGACCGAACGGCAGTTTCAAAATCTAGTCCAGTCATCCCGAAAGCTGCATCCCCCATAAAATTTACACACATTTTAGTAGGGTCTGCCAATTTAGCGCCTATAACCAGCCCCAGACCAGTTCCCAATCCGTGTGACTTACCCCAACCTAGATAGGTTCTTGGCCCGTTTGATCTATAAAACGGAACTATCTGATCCCTAGGACTACCCGAGTCGTGGGTAACAACAGCGTCTTGCGGAGGTATCGTTCGCATGAAGTCCCAAACTACTCTATAAGGGTTGATAGGTTTTTCAGCAGATTCCAGTTTTCGGGCCCACTCAGCCAACCACTGATTGCGTTGAGAGTCTATCTCACGACTAACGTCTTCTCTCGGTATCTGCGATGATCCTATTATCTCTCGACAAGCCTCTATAAGTTGTCTGAGTACAAGCTTTGCATCTCCAACTATAGGATATTCAACATCATAATCTTTATTTACATCTCTGGGATCATTAGTTGCATGAATAATCGTCTTTCCAGAAGGGATATTCATGCTCATGCCGTGTTTAGTAAAGCTGCATCCAATACCGAGAACTAGATCCGCTATACTCATAAAATACTGTACTGGTCCAGATGTAACTCCTGATCCACTTCCTAATGCTAGTGGATGAACTTCTGGGAATGCGCTTTTACCCAACAACGTAGTCATTACAGGAATATTTAACAACTCAGCTAATTCTACTAGTTCACTTGTCGCAGCCGCTAATAAAACTCCTTGCCCTGCATGTATTATGGGGTTTTTTGCAGTACATAGCGCCCGTGCAGCTAATTCAATGTCATGGGGATCACCCTGAGATCCTATTTTTCTAACATTTTTTGACCAGAAAAAGGACTCTTCTGAAATTTCCTCCAAGGCTACATCAGCAGGTATTTCTACCATAACCGGACCAGTACGCCCTTGATGAATCGCTCCAAATGCTCTGCGCATTATCTCTGAAGTACGATCTGCGACATTGATTTGTTCAATATATTTGGTAACGCCCACATAATTCGACATAGACGAATATAGCGGGAATACTCCTTGTCTATCCCTTGGATGTCCAAGCGGCAATAAAAGCAATGGAGTGGAGTCAGAATATGCCGTTGCTACGCCAGCATATGCATTCTCCGCGCCAGGGCCATACTGCATTGCAAACACACCTACCGGATTTCCATTGGTCAGGCGGCTATATCCATCTGCTATCCCCACTCCGACTCGTTCCTGCCTACATATTATGGGTCGTATCCCAGCCGCCGCAGCGGCTTCTATAACAGGAGTGGTAGGAAAGCAACTCAACACTCCAATACCCTCCCGCTTCAATATCTCAGCGATTACATCAATAGTTTGCATGAAAGCCCTCACACGACGATTATTTTATAGACCACTAGGAACAGAATGACCAGAGTATAACACCGGTATAAATACATATGGTCAAAAAAAAGCCGCCGGAGGTCGGCGGCTCTTTTTTGTATTTGGATTATCTAAGATTTGGATTCGAAAGCTTTAATGGCTTCCTCGTTCTGTAGCGTTAATCCGATATCATCTAATCCATTCAGAAGGCAATACCGACGAAACTCTTCGACGTTGAATTCCAGAACTATTTCTTCGTCTTCATCCCAGATCCTTAATCCTTCCAGATCTATGTTTAGTTTTGTCCCAGGATCTTTTTCTAGCTTATCCATAAGCCGGCGCACATCTTCCTCAGGTAATACGATTGGTAACAAACCATTTTGGTAACAGTTGTTGTGGAAAATATCCGCAAAACTTGGGGCTATAACACATCTTATCCCGTAATCTTGTAGAGCCCATGGAGCATGTTCCCTTGAAGATCCACACCCAAAGTTCCGGCCTGCGACTATGATACTCGCATTTTGATACTCTGGCTTATTCAAAACAAAATCAGGGTTAGGTGTTCCATCAGCGTTAAATCGCCAACTTGAGAATAGGAATTTACCATAGCCAGTTCTCTCTATACTTTTTAAATGTATGGCGGGGATTACCTGATCAGTATCAATATTGACTCTATCGATTGGAGCCGCAACTCCACTGACTTTTACAAAAGGTTCCATATCGTCTCCTCTACCAATTTCGAATGTCTACAAAATGTCCCGCTATAGCAGCTGCAGCAGCCATTTCGGGACTAACCAAATGCGTCCGTCCACCTTTTCCTTGACGGCCCTCAAAATTACGATTGGATGTTGACGCACAACGCTCGCCTGGTTGAAGAATATCTGGATTCATACCTAGGCACATAGAGCAACCTGCGACTCTCCAATCAAATCCCGCGTCCTTGAAAATTTTATCTAAACCTTCCTGTTCTGCTTGCAATTTAACCCTTGCCGATCCTGGAACCACCATGGCGTAAACATTCGGATTAACAGTCTTACCCTTAATAACACTTGCAGCAGCTCTCAGATCATCAATACGCGAATTAGTACAAGCACCAAGGAATATTCGATCTATTTTTATCTCTTCAATGGGAGTGTTCGGCTCAAGGCCCATGTATGTAAGAGCTCTTTCAGCAGATTCTCGCTCTGCCGGACTGTCGAATGAAGCAGGGTCTGGAACCCTATCAGTTATCTTGGCTACCATTCCTGGATTAGTACCCCACGTTACAAATGGGGCTAAATCAGCAGCATCAATCTCTACCAATTTATCGAACTTCGCACCAGTATCAGTCGGTAATTTCTTCCATTCATCGATCGCAGCTTCTAATTCCTCACCTTTTGGAGCATACGGGCGCTCCTTTATGTATGCAAAAGTGGTTTCGTCTGGAGCAATCATACCTGCTCTAGCACCACCTTCAATACTCATATTGCAGACTGTCATACGCCCATCCATAGACAAAGACCTGATAGCTTCACCAGTATATTCTATTGCGTGACCTATCCCTCCATTTATCCCTATCTTTCCAATAATACCTAAAATAACGTCCTTGGCGGATACTCCAACAGGCAAGTCCCCATTTATTCTCACTTCCATTGTCTTAGGTTTAAACTGACGCAGAGTTTGTGTTGCAAGTACGTGCTCAACTTCAGAAGTTCCAATACCCATTGCTAAGCAACCGAGGGCTCCATGAGTGGAAGTATGGCTATCTCCGCAAACAACAGTTTTTCCAGGCAACGTATACCCTAAGTCTGGGCCAATAACATGTACGATTCCTTGATTTTCGCTGAAGCGATCATAAAAAGTTATTCCGGTATCCTTCACATTATCAGCTAATGCATCCAGTTGTTTCTTAGATATTTCGTCAGTAACTGGTTTGTCCAATTCCCAAGTTGGGGTATTATGATCTACGGTCGCAATAGTCAAATCAGGTCTACGGACTCCTCTCCCGTTAAGCCTAAGACCATCGAATGCTTGCGGTGTCGTAACCTCGTGTATTAGATGGAGATCTATATAAATTATCGAAGGTTGTCCGGACTCCTCATGAACAACGTGGGAATCCCAGATTTTCTCGAACATAGTCTGAGCCGCCATGTGCCTCCTCCTATAGTTACTCTTGATCAGTTTTCAATTTCATTCTGCCCATATAACCACGCTCAATAAAGCTTGTGATTCGCATGGGCGATGAGCGAATATGCAGGTCTCTTTTACCAATGAAACCGCCGGCTATTATACCACTGGATTACTCCTAACGGTCTACTCAACCTCTTCTCAAGCAGACTCAGTTCGTGTTTAATGTTAAACTTACAGATACTTCCAAGTACACAATGCATGACTAGAAATGCTCCCTAATGATTGATGTCGTGCGTAAATAGGAGTTAGCCGATGCCTGGAACTGAACCGGCAGTATTGCCCAAGAACATAAAACCACTTCATTACCAAATTGAATTAAAACCTGACATAGAGAATTTCACCTTCGCCGGAAATGAAACTATAGACGTTAGTATTTCCGAATCATCATCAAATATCACACTTAATTCCCTAGATATAGACATACAATCCGCTTCAATTACAGTCGGTGGGTCTGTACTGAAAACAGAAACCATCACATACAATAAAGAATCCGAAACTTGTACCCTTGCTTTCGCTCAAGAAATCCCAATAGGCAACGGAGAAATCCACATAGCTTTCTCAGGAATACTGAACGATAAACTTAGAGGGTTTTATAGAAGTCAGTACATCGACCCTGAAGGAAACACCCAATACCTGGCTACGACCCAATTTGAGGCTACAGACGCTCGCCAAGCTTTCCCATGTTGGGACGAACCAGAATGCAAAGCAACCTTCTCAGTAACCCTAGTTGTTCCCAGTGAGCTAGTTGCCCTAGCTAATACCCCAGAAATAGAAAATACTGAACTACCTAACGGCCTGAAATCAGTTCAATTTGCTAAGACGCCGATAATGTCGACTTATCTGTTAGCTTTCGTAGTGGGAGATCTCACTCACATAGAGAAAGAAGCTGCCAGCGGAACAATAGTGGGGGTATGGACTACAAGGGGGAAACAGGACCAAGGCAGGTTTGCATTAGATACTTCAGTCAAATTGTTATCATTTTTCAACGATTATTTTGGAATTCCATATCCTCTAGAGAAACTCGACCATATCGCAATACCAGATTTCGCAGCAGGGGCAATGGAAAACTGGGGGGCCGTTACATACAGGGAAACGGCCCTGTTAGTAGATCCCTTAAATTCATCTGCCGGAACAAGGCAAAGAGTTGCAGAAGTAGTTGCACACGAGATGGCACACATGTGGTTTGGAGACCTTGTAACCATGAAATGGTGGGATGATTTGTGGCTTAATGAGAGTTTCGCTTCTTGGATGGGAACAAAAGCTGTCGATTGGCTGTTTCCCGAGTGGGAAATGTGGACCCAATTTGTAAACATGGACACCAACCGCGCCCTTAGCCTAGATGGCTTAAAGAATTCTCATCCAATAGAACAAGAAGTGGAAAACCCGGCCGAGGTTAGCCAATTATTTGATGCCATTAGCTACAGCAAAGGCGCTTCGGTCATACGTATGCTGGAACAATTCTTAAGTCCAGAAGTTTTCCGTCAAGGTCTACACAAATATTTATCCGCAAATAAATACCAAAATGCCCAAACTGTGGATTTGTGGGACGCACTCGAAGAAGTCTCTAGACAGCCTGTCACTGAAATAATGAATACGTGGACTAGTCAAATGGGTTATCCTGTCGTCTCAGTTACATCTGAAACAAGTAATAAAGGCCTAACCCTCAAACTATCCCAAGAACGATTTGTATACGACAACATACTCAGTGAGGAAACAGCAACAAAGATGCAATGGCAGGTTCCTGTCAGAGTTTTAGTACCAGAAGACGACAAACCCTCAGGAATCTCAATCATCTCGGAACCTAACTCATCAGTCACATTACCCAACGTGTCTGGTCAGCCCAGTTGGTTCAAATTAAATCCCGAGCAGACCGGATTTTTCCGAGTAAATTACACTTCAAAAGACTGGCAGAATCTTATTCCAGGAATAGAGGCGCACTTGCTAAGCGCTACAGATAGACTTGGCATCCAGAATGACGCATACGCATTATCAAAGGCAGGTTTATTGCCAGTCACACAATTTCTGTCCTTAGCCAATGCTTATAAATCTGAGTCCGATGCTTCAGTATGGAGTGATCTGGCCAGCAATTTAAAGGAGATTGAAACTTTGATCTCCGATGAGGGTTTCTACGGAGCATACAAGACCTTCGCCAGAGATTTGTTCAAGAATGCTGCTCAAGAAATAGGTTGGACTCCGAAGACTGGAGAAGGACACCTCGAAGCACTCTTAAGAAGTACGGTCTTGAGTCAAGCGGGAAACTACGGGGATACCCAAGTCCTGAACGAAGCAAAGTCGCTATTCAATAAATATCTACAAGACACGTCATCCGTACATCCAGATTTACGAGGTCTCGTATATAGCCTAGTCGCGCAATCCGGTGATAGAACTACGTACGACGCCCTCTGGACATTGGAGCGCAGTTCTGAGCTCCAAGAGGAAAAAATACGGTTGCTAATTAGTTTAGCTAGATTTAGTGATATAGACCTACTTAGGGACCTCCTCGCCAGATCATTAACTGACGATGTACGGTCACAAGATACTATAACGTTAGTGTCCGCTGTAGCCGCTAACATAAAAGGCAGGGCTATAGCATGGGAATTCGTGAAGGATAATTGGACCGAATTTGACAAACGCTACGGCGGAGGCGGATTCGGATTGATGAGACTTGTAGCTATCACTGGATCATTCACATCCGAGGAAAAAGCTTCCGAAATCGAAGAGTTCTTCAAAGAACATCCAACCCCAGCTGCAGAAAGGACGATTCGACAATCTCTGGAACGTATCCGTATAAACACAGCATGGCTGGGCAAAAATAGAGATGAATTATCAAAATGGTTTAACTAAACTTTCCGACTGAAATCTACAATAAATACAATTGGAATAAATAACAAATGGTTAATTCGAAACGCACAGACTTATTAAAAAACCTTCTTACAAAACGGGTATTGGTACTAGACGGTGCCATGGGAACCGCTATTCAGGCATATGATTTGGGGCCAGACGATTTTGGTGGGTTCGAATACGAAGGTTGTAACGAACACTTGTGCTTGACACGGCCACATATAATTTCTGAAATACATAAAGCCTACCTAGATGCAGGGTCAGACATAATCGAGACAAACACGTTCGGATCAACATCCGTAGTATTGTCTGAGTACGATTTGAGTCACCTGGCTAGAGAATTAAACCGAGAAGCGGCCCGACTCGCCGTCGCGGCAGCTCAAGAATTCACCACTACGGATAAACCCAGGTTCGTAGCAGGTGCAATGGGGCCGACAACAAAGACAATATCGGTAACAGGTGGAATAACTTTTGACCAGCTTGCGGAAGCCTATAAGGAACAAGCTATAGGGCTTATNGAAGGTGGTGTGGATCTACTGCTTTTAGAAACCAGTCAAGACACCATAAACGTNAAAGCAGGACTNGAAGGGATTGATCAAGCTTTTCTAGAACTTAAAACAGTGCTGCCTGTTTCAGTNCAAGGCACAGTAGAACCAATGGGTACGCTGTTAGCAGGTCAAGACGCCGAAGCATTCTACACATCGTTATCTCATAGGGACTTACTATGGGTCGGTTTTAATTGTGCGACAGGTGCCGAGTTTATGACAGACCATATTAGGACCTTGGCTGGAATATCTAAATTCCCAGTTGCATGCCTCCCTAACGCAGGATTACCAGACGAAGACGGGAACTATAATGAGACTCCGGAAATGATGGTCTCGACCATTAGCCGGTTTCTAGAATCTTGTTGGATTAACGTAGTAGGGGGGTGTTGTGGTACAGTTCCGGAACACATAAAAAAACTATCAGAACACGTTTCCCAGCTGTCAGATACTCGAACTCCAATAATAAGCCATGAGAGCCGAGTCTCTGGTATAGAGGCGCTAACCATAGATGATGAAAGCAGGCCTACAATAGTGGGAGAACGCACCAACGTCCTCGGAAGTCGCAGATTCCGAAGACTAATCAGCGAAGGCTTATACGAAGAAGGAGCCGAAGTGGGACGACGGCAAGTGCGAAATGGAGCCCATATATTGGACGTCTGCCTGCAAGACCCAGACAGGGATGAGATATCGGATGTTACTACATTCTTGGACGAATTAACCAAAAAGGTTAAAGCTCCCATAATGATCGATTCAACCGATGCAAAAGTCTTGGAAGAGGCATTAAAAAAACTACAGGGTAAGTCCATTATAAATTCCATAAATCTAGAAGATGGTGAAGAACGCTTCCAAACCGTGGTGCCATTGGCACAGAGATATGGTGCCGCACTGGTAGTAGGATGCATTGACGATGATCCCAATCAAGCACAAGCTATTACTAAAGAGCGGAAATTGGAAGTAGCGTTACGATCACACAAGTTGCTTACAGAAAAATACGGTGTTCCAGAAGAAGACATCATCTTTGATCCGTTGGTGTTTCCTGCAGGGACAGGCGACCAAAATTACGTAGGTTCTGCCGCAGAAACTATAGAGGGCGTGCGGTTAATCAAAGAGGCCTTACCTAACACCAAAACTATACTCGGTATATCTAACGTGTCCTTTGGCCTTCCTGCAGCTGGCCGAGAAGTATTCAACTCAGTATTTCTATACCACTGTGTTCAGGCAGGACTTGATACCGCTATAGTCAATTCAGAACTAATGCAAAGATACGCATCTATACCTGAAGAAGAACGTAATCTTGCTGAAGATTTAATATGGAACAGGGGGGAGGATCCTATAACGCCATTCGTGGATCATTTTCGAGATAAAGCACCGAAATCCACCGTTGAAGAAAGACGCAACCTCCCATTAGATGAGCGTTTAGCACAAGCTATCATTGAGGGAACAAAAGAAGGATTATCGGATGACCTGAACGAAGCCCTAGAAAGCCGGGCCCCTCTTGAGATAATCAACGGACCGTTGATGGCAGGAATGGACGAAGTAGGGCGTCAATTTAACGCCAATCAACTAATAGTCGCCGAAGTACTCCAGTCTGCTGAGTCTATGAAATTTGCGGTGTCTCACTTAGAACCTCATATGGACAGAGCCGACACCGCCACAAAAGGCAAAGTAGTCCTAGCTACTGTAAAAGGGGATGTCCATGACATAGGGAAAAATCTAGTAGAAATAATACTGTCCAATAACGGGTACGAGGTCATCAACCTAGGTATTAAAGTTCCACCCCAAGACTTAATCGAAGCATGTAGAGAACATAAACCAGATATGATAGGTTTATCTGGTTTGTTGGTTAAATCTGCGCAAATGATGGTGGAAACTGTCAAAGACTTCCGTCAATCAGGAGTAGACTCACCGATTCTGGTAGGGGGCGCCGCTCTATCTAACCGGTTTACAAGACTAAGAATATCTCCGGAATACGACGGGCTAGTCCTGTACGCACAAGATGCTATGACAGGATTATCACTAGCCAATTCGGTGCAAGACGCTGACGAGAGGCAAAAATTGGTTATAACAACCGAAGCAGAAACAGAAACCATGCTGTCAGATCAATCGAATGCTTCGACGTCTCAACCAAAACCTGAGGCTCCAATAGTAGCTCCTGCGGAGATAAATCATAATATCGACATCCCCAATCCTCCGGACTTAGTATCTCACGTGCTGACTAATCATGACATGGAGAAAATATTCCCATACATCAACCCACAGATGCTATACGTGCGGCACCTCGGTTTTAAAGGAAGATTTGCAGAAGCTTTAGCATCAGGGGATTCATCTGCAGTAGAACTTAGGACCGCGGTCAGAGCCGTAGAAGACATCGTGTTGAGTCAGACCAACATAACAGCAAATGCTGTGTTCAAATTCTTTCCTTGCGTCTCCTCAGAACAAGAGTTACTAATACTACAATCCGATCATGAGACCGTAGCAGAACGATTTTATTTCGGACGTCAGAGTCAACATGATGGATTATGCCTTGCAGATTATGTTAACCCAGCTGTTATGAATCAGATTGATTATATAGCCATGTTTACAACTACCATAGGCCCAGGCGTACGTGATTTATCCGAACGCTGGATGCGAGAGGGTAATTACCTCAATTCTCATATATTGCAGGCGCTAGCAATAGAAAGTGCCGAAGCATTTGCTGAGTTACTTCACCAACAGATACGACAGATGTGGGGATTTAAGGATACGGAAGGCACAAGCTATCAAGATCTCTTCAGAACCCAATATCGCGGGCGCAGATATTCCTTTGGGTATCCAGCATGTCCCAGATTGGAAGACCAAAGCAAACTGTTCTCTCTACTAGACGTAACCTCTAATATAGGAGTAGAACTTACAGAAGGATTTATGATGGATCCAGAAGCTTCCGTATCTGCGATAGTTTTCCATCACCCAGAAGCTAAATACTTCAATCTTAGCGAGTCGGATATTGATCGATTGGAGAAAGATATTCTGAAAAGGTAAATAGCAAGGTTACGAGTGAGTACCTCGTGCCAAGATATCCCAAACGATTTCAACTTTTTGGTCTCGTATGCCCACTATAGTATCCCAACGACTGATCATCGCATCCTGTTGACCAGGAATCAGTCTGAGTCTATCACCCACACTTAGCGGCACATTAGACGTATCAAAAATGCAATGATCAGCGTCCATTCCAGAAACTGTGATATCCGGCCTCTGATATACCAAAGGAACCCCTTTAATAGCACCAACACACCGCGTACCTGCGTCTCCAACAGCCATACCTATCCGTGGCGTGCTTATCACAGTTGTCAGGACAGAGGCTGCAAACTGGAAATCCGACATGTAATCATAAGCGGTCTCCATCAGCAAGTAAGTTCCACCTTGTATCTCCGTTACACCTTCGATATCTCCCGCGACGTCGTAACTCCAGGTTTCACCAGTAGATACTATTTCTACTTCAACTCCTTCCGATTCAATCGCCTTTCTCAAATCTATCATAGGCTGTATAAGTCGTTTTCCTTCCAATATCCTGTCTTCCTTATTAGAAGATACTTCAGACATCATCTGATGACTCATAATCCCTTTAAATTGGATTGCAGGTAACCCTGATATAGCCTTTACAAGCTCCACTCCCGATTCAATATCCTGGACTCCACACCTTTCCAATCCCGTTTCGAGTTCTACGACTATTCCTATACTAACTCCATGGGATACTGCAGATCGTGAAATATTCCGCGCATTATCCAGATTGTCACATGCAACTATAATCTCAGCTTGTTTAGCTAGATTACATAGCCTATCAATCTTTAACTGGGCCACAATTTCACTGGTTATCATTACATTGTTAATACCGCCATGCACCATTACCTCGGCTTCTGAAACTTTCGCTGAACATACTCCCTCAACAGTCCCACCTCGGTTGATTTGGCGAAGCGCAATGGCAGGTGTCTTATGATTTTTACCATGTCCCCTAAGTTTAGTATTTCTATTTTCATAATAGTCTGCCATCACGGACATATTATGGTCTAGATTATCCATATCAACTACAAGACACGGCGTATCAAGATCATCTATAGGAGTCCCCATTAAAGGTCTATACGAACTTGTCATTCCATCATCTCCAAGACATAAACACTAAATTATCCTACCCAAACGATCCCCTTGATGATATTGGCCACAATCCATCCAAAACATTGTTCCGAACAACTCTAAAATAGTCAAACTGGTTAGTGCATAAACTCAAATCAAAGGGTATTAGCCAGACTTTATCGTTAGAATATAAAGTGTGTGTAGCATTATCGGAGACTTCTAAAGCTCCATGTTCAGCACTAAATTTCACAGCTTCAATACCTTTCAACCCGTCTACGACAGGAAGCCCTATATCTGGACCTGTGGTTTTATGGCCGGCATCTACAACCACTCTCGAGGGAATCGGGCGACTTAACACTGAGCAGAGGACTTTTACTGAAGGTTTAAACTGTGGATTCGTTTGCAGAGATTTGTGGTCCATTAACGGCACTGTATCTATTTGGATTTCACTAATCTCGGGAGCATTTAGGATATCTTGAAAACCCTCATTAGAGCGCACGCTCAAAAACCTGTCTTCAGGATTGATGTTAGTCATCTGTCTAATACTATCTATGAATACTCTAACCAAAGTCTCCATATTAGATTTTGTCGATACAGATGAGACGTGTAACGGCAAGAAGTTAGCAGTCATTCCTCGTAGCTCAACATTATCCAACTCCAATATCAAGTTAGCTAACTCTGTTATCTCACTAGGATATGAAAGCCCACCTCGTCCCAGTCCAACATCAATCTCAATTTTGCAGCCAATAGTTACCCCTCGATTTACCGCTAAGTCGGACAGATTCCTAACATTTTCTGGATTATCCACAAGTACTTGAACTGAATGATTAGCAGCGATGCTGCAAAGTCTAAAGATTTTAGGTCTCGTGATAATCTGATTGGTAATTAAAATGTCCGAAAAACCTGAGTTAGCAAAAACTTCGCATTCACCTATAGTACTTACCGCTATTCCACGATTTCCAGAAAATCTGTCAGCATATAAGTGTGCGATCGCAGGACAACCAAAAGTCGAAACATGCGAACGAATCACCACATCACTATGGCCAATTACGGAAGACATCTGTTCAAGATTAAAATGCAGCGCTTCAATATCCAGCACAAGAGCCGGAGTATCCAATTCCATCACTGGTGTACCTATGGGCTGAAATGTCGGTTTTTCCATGTAAGCAACCTTCCAATTTCGGTGAACCCATTATACCCTCGGTAGCGCTAGCTGTATAAGGGCTTCTTGCTTGCATTTAACAACTGCCAATGCAACAATATCTCATATATTCTGAAAGGGCCCTCATTTATGCCTGGTTTATTAGAAGGGGTTAAAGTAATTGACCTCTCACGTTATTTTTCCGGACCTTATTGCACCAAGCTGTTTGCTACTCTCGGAGCAGAGGTCATCAAGATAGAACCTCCCCATAATGGTGACCCAATCAGAGGGTACGGTCCTTTCGCGTCTGAGACATCATCTATTGAGTCAGGCGCATGGTTCCTATACCTTAATACTTCCAAGCAAAGTGTCACTCTGGATATAAAGTCTCAGCAGGGTATAAGCATACTAAAAGACCTGGTTAAATCGGCCGATATATTAGTAGAAAATTTTTCCCCTAATACAATGGAAGCCCTGGGTCTAGGCTACGACGTTCTCCATGATATTAATCCACAACTGGTAGTAACATCTATCTCTAACTATGGCCAAACTGGCCCATATAAAGATTGGAAAGGGACTGAACTTAATCTATATGCAACAGGCGGATTAATGAATATAACTGGGGAACCCGAAGGCACCCCATTAAAAGAGGGAGCTCCCTTAGCACAACTGGGTACTGGACAGAATGCTTTTGTTGCCAGTATGACTGCGCTAATGTACGCCGAGGAAACTGGTTCAGGGCAACATATAGATTTAGCTATCGCGGAATATGCGACTAATGTCCTAGAAAATGCTTTGATGCAATACAGTTATTCTGGGGAAGAGTATTCCAGAGTAGGTAATAGAGGTTACGGGCGTGCAGCTTGGGGTATATACCCATGCGGTGACGGGTATGTAGGAATAATTGCCGGACCCGACCAAAATTGGCCTGAAGTATCCACCATCATGGAGCGTGAGGAACTTGCTGAGGAAAAATACGCATCCCGACAGGGCCGGTTATTATACGCTGACGAAGTAGATGCCTTGATGTTGCCATGGTTGCTAGATAATAACAAAGTAGACATATTTAAAGCTGGACAGGAACACGGTTTAGGTTTTTCCTTTGTAGCCAACATGCAAGACATACTAGAAATGGAGCAACTACAAGCCAGGAAATATTTTGTTGATCTCGACCACCCTATTGCTGGAACACTAAAATATCCAGGTCCGCCTATTAACCCCCGCACAGATATCTCTGCGTGGGTATACACCAGAGCCCCGCTTCTCGGAGAAAACACTGAAGACATTATATGTGAGAGACTTGGATATTCTCATGAAGCATTCCTATCTTTTCGCGCAGATGGGGTGGTATAAATGGAAAACACTCAACCTTTAAAGAACTACCGAATACTTGATCTTTCACGAATATGGGCAGGCCCATATTGCACTAAATTAATGGCTGATATGGGAGCGCAAGTCATCAAGATGGAATCCCTACGAGTATACGATTCACACAGAGGCCCAGTGACCCCTGCCCCTGGAATTGCTGCCTATCCTGATGCGGAACCTGGAGACGAACCGTGGAACAGAAACGGCTGGTTCAACTGCCTGCATATGAGCAAATACGGTATAAGTTTAGAGCTAACCGAGGAACCCGGAAGAAACGTATTTGAAGAACTCGTGTCTATCAGTGACGTCGTTGTAGAAAATTTCAGGCAAGGTAGCCTTGAAAGACTTGGATACGATTACGAGAAATTAAAATCCATTAGACCAGACATCATTTATGTATCCATGCCAGCGTTTGGGAATAGTGGCCCATGGAAAGGATACGTTGCATATGGCATCGGCCAAGAACAACTATGTGGAATGGCACATATGACAGGGTATGAAAATGATGGCCCCATGAAATCTGGAATTAATCATGGTGACCCTATAACTGGGTCTCACGCTGCGGGACTTGTATTGGCTGCGTTGAGGTATCGAAGAAAAACTGGCAAGGGTATGTTCGTAGACGTTTCCCAACAAGAATCAGCAGTATCACTAATAGGGGGAGAAGTTATAAGTTATCAAATCAGCGGGGCTGAACCAGAACGAATAGGGAATCATTCACCGTATTTTGCGCCTCATAACATCTATCCCTGCAGTGGCGATGACCGTTGGGTTACCATAGCTGTCACTAATGAATCTGAATGGCAAAACCTTGTAAATGTAATAGGCGATCCAACGTTACATTCGAATGACGCATTTGCAAATAATGATCAACGTATGCAGCACCAAACTGAATTAGATACATTAATAAGTAACTGGACAATTAGTCAAGAAATGTACGATATCGTACATAGACTACAGGAAGCTGGGGTACCCAGCGGTCCTGTTCTCCGCGGGCCTGATCTTCTAGAAGATCCACACTTTTCTGAAAGAAACACATTTAACAATGTGAACCACCCGCAAGTAGGTCCCAAATGGTACCCCGGTTTTGCCTGGAAAATGTCTCTTACCCCAGGTCAAGTTCATTGGCCTGCACCGACCTTAGGTCAACACAACCATACCGTATACAATGAATTCCTTGGGTTAACGGACTCGGAGATAACAAAATTGGAGGAAACCGGAGTGATAGGGACAAAACCGACCGGTTCCCGTATCATCTAACGTATACTAAACAATAGACTCTTGTACTACAAAAAAAGGATCACTCACAACCGAAATCAAATCCACATAAAATAATAAGGAGACACGATTGTGCCAGAACCAGAAGCATTGTACGAAATAAAAGATGGAATAGCATTCATAACACTTAATAGACCGGAAAAACTTAACGCTATAGATCCCCCGATGCGCCAAATTCTCTGGGATTCGTTTCAAGATGTCCAAAATAATCCCGAGGTTAGATGCGCCATTGTCACTGGTAACGGTCGGGCTTTCTCTACCGGCCACGATTTAGTAGCTATGGCAAATGCCCGAGCAAACGAAGGACCAAGCACAGGTGACCTATATGTAGTTCAATCGAACATCTGGAAGCCCATTATTGCCGCGATAAATGGAGTTTGCCTGGCACAGGGATGCGGACTTGCCCTGGGTAGCGATATAAGAATAGCTTCTACCGAGGCTCAATTTGGTTGGCCGCAAGTGAAAAGAGGCATAGCTTCTGTAAGCGGACCAGCATTATTGGCACAGGTACTCCCAAAAAACATTGCCTTTGAAATCCTATTCACAGGTGATTTCATAGACGCCCAAAAAGCCCGTGAGTTGATGTTAGTAAACCACGTGGTAGAACCAGATCAAGTACTATCCCGTGCAGAAGAAATCGCACGCAAAATAGTAGCTAACGCACCATTATCACTAGCGGCTATAAAAGAGTCATCCATCATGGGAGCAGCCATGGACCTAGAGCGACGTGTCGCATTCGCTCAAATGAAGAGAGATGTGATACTTCATACTGAAGATGCTGAAGAAGGCGTAAAAGCCTTTGCTGAAAAGAGAGCTCCAGTCTGGAAAGGACGATAAAATATTCGGATATTCATTTAGAGTTGTCATAGGTATCGAGGTAATAGTAAAGACCTCTCCATGTAGGAGAGGTCTTTACTATTACCAGCGCTAGATTCTCTATTGAGACTTCAGTGATCTCCCTGGCAAAGCTCCAGTATGAGTTCCAGAATCAACAACCAGTTGACCGTTTACAATCACATAATCAATACCGGACGGAAACTGTTTAGGATCTTCAAAAGTAGCCGGTGCCGCTACTGTATCAGGATTAAACATTACTACATCGGCTTTCATACCATCGCGCAGGACGCCTCTATCTGTGAGACCGAGTCGCTGGGCAGGCATAAAAGTCATTTTTCGTACTGCTTCCTCCAATGACAGAATTCCTTCTTCACGGACTAGTGTATCCAAAATGAAGGGGAATGTGCCATAAGTCCTAGGATTCGGATAATCCCCCGTCATAATCCCGTCGGACCCCACCATTTGAGCATCATGTTTTACTATTGTCCTAATGTTTTCGTTATTCCCAGTTCTGGCTACAAAAGCAACCTCAAGATCTTCCTGAATCAAAATTTCGCAAATTGCGTCTATCATCCTTTGCCCTCTAGCGGTCGCGAGATCGGTTAAAGAACGCCCTTCCCATTCTTTGTTAGCGTCTGTTTTTACGTTGCTGATTATATAATGGTCTAGTGTCATTCCCCATTGTGGATCGACAGAATCACCTATTTCATCACGCACACTACGTTGCTTAATACGGCTCATCAATTCGGTTGGACCGCCATCGTGCACCCAGATCGGCAGTAGAGAATGCAATACTGTACTGGCAGCTGGATATGGATATTGATCAAAAGTCACATCGATATCCGCATTCCGGCCTTCATTGACGAGAGCGACCATCTTCTGACCCATTCCATCAACAGGATTATGGTAATGCGATATATGGACAGGAATTCCACTTTGCCTACCTATAGTAAGCACTTCTCGAAAGGGATCTAGAAGCCTATCTCCAAGAGAATACCTGGCATGTGACACATATATACCACCCACATCCCTGATGGCCCGGCATATTCCGACCAATTCATCCGTGTCACTATACGCGCCCGGAGCATAGGTAAGACCCGTAGAGAACCCGAATGCTCCATCTCTCATACCTTGGATGGCCAATTCTTCCATTTTCATTTGCTCAGAAGCATTGGGAGGTCTGGCATCCCACCCCATAGCCTCGACTCTAATAGCAGCATGTGGAACAAAATATACAACATTGCACGAACTCTTATTATCAAAAAGTTGCAAAAAGTCATTTACGCTACTCCACCTAACCCCTTCAGGAGCAGTGCCATTTATAGCAGACAAATATCCCAACAAGAGTTCCAGGTTAACTGTAGAAGATGGAGCATAGGATAGGCCATCCATACCAAGGGCTTCTGTAGTCACACCCTGCCTAACTTTAGGCTCATGAAACGGATCATTCAGTAGCATAAGATCAGAATGAGAATGCATATCAATAAACCCAGGACATACTACATAGTCGTCCGCTTCAATTACTCGATTAGCTTGGACAGATGAAGTGTCACCTGTAATTATGGTTATAGTGTCTCCATCAATCTTTAGGCTACCCTGAAATGATTTTTCACCGGTCCCATCAACTATACGGCCATTGCGAATCAATAAGTCAGACATATTTCCTCTCTGATATAATTGTCCTAGTACAGTACTTTTTCAAGAATCATAACGCAAGCAACTTACTGCCAGTTCCCCATAAGCACACTCAATCAGCACTGAGACATTAGCAAGATACGAATCCCAATTCTATCGAAAACAGGCAGGTTACGAATGGAAGGACAAAATAAAGTACAGTGGATCTACTCCTCGGCCAACAATAACGAACTGTCATCCAGATATGATGAATGGGCATCCGATTACGAAACAGATCTCGCTAATGACTTCGAATGGAATGGCCATGTGCGGGCAGTAGAATCTTTGTTGCCATATATCAACTCAGACTCATTAATATTAGATGCTGGTGCAGGTACAGGCCTTGTAGGTTTGCTACTTAATCAAGCGGGATGTACAAATCTAGTAGCAATGGACCTGTCTACCGGAATGCTCGAGCAAGCGTCGAAAAAACAGGTCTATGCAGAACTCCATCAGATGGTTATGGGAGAGCGATTAGAATTCCCGTCAGATCACTTCGACGCCACCATAACAGTGGGCGTATTAACAATTGGGCATGCCCCTCCTACCTCTTTAGACGAATTAGTGAGAGTGACCAAACCTGGAGGTTACATAGCATTCAGTCTTAGATCAGACATCTATGAACCAGATGGTTTTAAAGCCAAGCAGGATTCACTCTCTAGTGCACAGAAATGGGAACTAGTAGAATGTACAGACGCATTCAAAGCATTGCCTAAAGGAGAACCAGACGCATATCATCAAATATGGGTCTACCGTGTACTCTGATCTATTCTCTAGTCTCCATCGGAAGTCCTTGCTTAATAACCTCGTCGACACATTCAGGGCATCTCTCAGAGGGGTTGTGCCCAACTGCAGAGTATATATTATCTGTCATTAGCCCACACATAAACAGGGCTTCTATCTCTTCAATACCCAGTCCATCCACATAATGAACAACGCCTTCCTTATCAGCGGTTGACCACCACCAAGGAGTCAATTTCTGCGCGATGCCATGAACATTTTCTTTGAAATCATCTTCCCAAGGTCCATCGGGGAGTTCCACTACCCAAGATGTACCACCAGTCTCCTTCGGTTGTTTTTTTGCGTTGAGCCTACCGTCTCTGGCATAGCGACGAATCACATCTTGAGAAACATTCAACCTATGAGAAGCTTCTTGTATAGAGACCCATTCCATGATGTAACCTCATACCTCAATATATCAAACTAGAATCGTGGCTTTTGTAAATTATATCCATAGTAAATTATTACTGGAATCAGACTCGTGTCAACGGGTCTTCTAAAGTGTCACCAAGCCCGCCCCCAGGCGGAACCATAGGATACACATGAGACTCAGAATCAACGACGAATTCAATTAAATAAGGTCCGTCCTCTTCATTTGCTTTCTTTAACGCCGGCATTACGTCTTCTTGATTACTAACCTTTACAGCCGGAATACCAAAAGAATTAGCTAACTTGACATAGTCAGGCCCTGGAATTGGAGTCTCTTTTAAATGTTGTTCAAAAAACAGTTCTTGCCACTGCCTTATCATTCCCAAAATACCATTATTGAATAAAGCTATCTTCAAAGGAAGTTTCTCCTGAGCAACAGTGGCCAGCTCTTGTAGGGTCATTTGAAAACCTCCGTCACCAGCAATACTCCACACTGGAGCACTCGGTCTACCTAATTGGACTCCCATGGCAGCAGGAAGTTCGAATCCCATAGTACCTAACCCACCTGAAGAAACAAAAGTATTACTGTTATTGAACTCCAAGAATTGAGCGGCCCACATTTGATGCTGGCCAACACCTGTTACTACTACCGTCTCGGGATTTTCTTGGATCAATCGATTGATCTCAACCAAAACTTCTTGAGCCTGAAGGGTATCAGACCTAGGGATAGCCAAAGAAGGATGCGTATCTCTAGTCTCGTTTATGTACGCCATCCACTGAGGCCTATCAACATTTTTCACCAAAGGCACCAGTGATTTAAGTATAGTCTTGGCGTCTCCTTCAAGCGGCACCTCTACGGGTACGTTACGACCTATTTGCGAACCTTCGATATCGAGATGGATTATCCTAGCATGCGGTGCAAAAGTAGAAGCCTTTCCGGTAACCCTGTCATCAAATCTCATACCAAGACCAATGATCAAATCAGCTTGCTCTATAATCATGTTATTCCAGTACATACCGTGCATTCCTAGCATGCCTAAGCTCAGTTCATGCGTTCTGGGGAATCCGCTCAATCCGAGTAACGTGTTTATCACTGGGATACCAGTGGTCTCAGCCAGATCTTTCACTTCCTCAAAAGCCCTAGACATGACCACACCATGCCCGCCTATGATAACTGGCCGTTCCGATTGATTTATAAGTTGTGCAGCTCGTTGAACATTGCTTAGTGTGTCATCCGATAATTCCTCGGGGGCAACAATACAGCCTGGTGTTTCCGGATAATTGAATTCTGCAAGTTCGAGTTGTACGTCTCTGGGTACGTCTACCAAAACTGGGCCTGGTCGTCCTGACACTGCCGTTCTGAATGCTTCATGTATCGTCGAAGCTAGATCGTCAGTCGACATCACCATGTAGGTGCGCTTGGAACATGCTGCTGCTATAGAACAAATATCGCACTCCTGAAAGGCCTCAGATCCTAGCACCGGCCGTGCTACCTGTCCCGTTATACAAACCATGGGAATAGAATCTGCTCGAGCGTTCATAATACCGGTTACTAGGTTAGTAGCTCCGGGACCAGAAGTAGCAACACATACCCCTGGTTTTCCGGTCATCCGAGCATATCCATCGGCAGCGTGGGCAGCTGACTGTTCATGTCGCACTAAAATATGTTTCAGTTGGGGATAACTCCATAAAGCATCATAAAATGGAAGAATTGCGCCTCCCGGATGACCGAAAATAACATCAATGCCTTCCTTGAGAAGACTTTCACAAATGATTTCCGAACCTTTGAGTTTCAATTGACGCCTCCTGGACCAGTGTTCAACAAATTCGTGGTTTCTATGAGACGTAGAAAAGTCCCGTCCCAATTAGGGACGGGACTTTTATCAATCCCGCGGTACCACCCTATTTGCCCGAATACTCAGGCCACTCAAGTAAGGACACCATCATGCCCCGTCGTTAGTAACGGACGACGAACTCGGCCTGGCTTACTCAGGATTCTAGCCCTTTCTGCTGGCAACTCCGGAGGGATTTTCGGTAACTTATACGCACCTGCTCACACCGTACCAGGCTCGCTTTGCGCTTTAGATTAACCTACTCGTCTCCATCAACGCTATTATCTCGAGCGTATCATCATTGGAAATCAGTGTCAATATTCTAGATATATCGAATTAAGACTTTTTAAAGGCGTTGGAGCCGGTTACCAACGCCGGAGTTCCTCCCATTACAAAAGCCACTCCTATAGTCTCGGCAATCTCATCTTCAGTCGCACCAATTGCCCTAGCTCTATTGGCTATGTTTTCAACACCATGGTCATGCGCTAACAAAGCATCGCAGAGCATGGTCATTAAAACTTTCACTTTCATAGATAAGGCTCCATCAGTGAGTACATTGTCCCTGACAGTAGTCACATCCTTAAATAATTGTGGAGCAGCATCTTCAATTATCCCTTGCCATGAACCCGGATTTGGTAACGTCATTTTATTCTCCTCATACCGCTTCGTACGGACCCAATTTAACATCATTCTGATAATACCAATGATATCAAAACTCAGGTCGAATATCTTTCCAAGAATTGCTTTGCTCGTAGGCATATGCAGTGTTTAAAACCGTGGCCTCATCAAACGGTCGACCTGCAATTTGGAGCGCCAAAGGTAATGTCTTACCATCAATATCTGTGAATCCACAGCATATAGATAGGGCAGGAACTCCGGCCAAACTATAGATACCTCTGTAACTTCCTTCTATCAGGTCTTTCTTAGCCTGTTCAATATTTCTTACTCCAGGCTCTAAATTTATCTTTCCTGCCGGCCCGGAGGATGTCGGCTGAATTAATACGTCAACTGACTTGAAAGCTTCCATCACTTCAGTTCTAACCATTTCGCGTAATTTCTGAGCTTTGTAATATACCTGGGCGGGTATCAGATTTGCTGCCATGAAAGCGATTTTAGTATTATGATGGTGATCTGAGGCCCTTGTTCTGATCCTGTCAGGAAACAGACTTACCCTATCCGTGTGAGTAATAGTACGTATTACAGTGCCAGTATATTTTGCTAACGGCATGGATATTTCTAGCACTTCCGCACCCAAGGTTCTGAAGTGCTCTGCCGCAGCAACAACAGCTTCTTTAGTTGCAGATGTAACTCCAAGCTCATCACTATCAAGAAAGTCCATTACTAACCCGATTTTTAACCCTTTAAGATTGCCATTTAAAAGGTTCACAAAGTCAGGGATAGGAATATTACTCGTATATCTATCTTTTGGGTCATGTCCTGCTATTGAACCAATAGTTATGGCACAATCCGACACTGTTCTTGAAATAGGTCCGATGGTATCGATTGACCAGCAAGCTCCATCTACTCCATACCTACTAACTCTACCCCAAGTAGGGCGCAAACCTACAAGTCCGCAATTAGCAGCAGGTCCTCTAATTGAGCCTCCTGTATCTTCACCCAGAGACGTGGCGCACAAAAATCCCGCGGTAGCCGCACCAGAGCCTGTACTTGAAGTACCGGGATTCCTTTCTAGGTCCCATGGATTCCTAGCTGGTCCATAAGCGGAACTTATTGGATCACCCAGAGCAAATTCGCTTAGGTTAAGTTTACCAAGCAAGATAGCTCCGGAGTTATTTAGATTTTCCAACACAGTTGCATTTTCTTGAGGGACGAAGTCGGAACGAATTTTGGATGCGTCGGTAGTAACTATACCGGCACTATGAATCTGATCTTTAACCGCCACAGGAACGCCATGTAGAGGACCTAGATAATTCCCATTATTAATCTCTTGCTCTGCTTGCTTAGCTTGGTCTAGTGCCCTGTCCCTGCAAACAGTGATATACGCATTCAACTTAGGATTTATCTCTTGAATCCGGTCCAAATACGCTGTAACAGCTTCTACAGGAGACAGCTCTTTAGATTTTATTAATATTCCCAGGTCAGTAGCAGATAGAAAAGGTATATCTGACTTAATCATAAACAGCATCCTCCTTTATATGCCGTATTGGCAGCGGCTCGATCAAATTCACATCAGTCACATCAATCTCGGACATGAGCTGAAGTATAGCGTTAAGACTCATAGCAACTTGATCTAAATCAGTATTCGGAATATGCATATTTACTGACCTAGCTAAAGATGTTATATCTTGACTTGTTAATTCTTCCATCAAATCCCCCACAGAATACGAAGGTACTACGATTTAGATATGGTAGTATATTTCCGGAGGATTAGATTGTATATAGAAGAATCACAGCCCTCTAGTTTTCTAAAAAAGGTGAGGAAGATCGCTATTCTAGACAATGAAGATATAGCCATCTCCTTTTCTACACAACATGGTCTGGTAGCCGAACCAACTAGTAACGGAGACCTCCTGATAGTAACTTCAGAGAGAGTACTATCCTTCACTGACGATAGGGGAAACCGCGCAGCTGATGTTGTCAGATTAGAAGACATAGACGAAATAATGGTCACAGACGTTAAGAGAAATTATTGGAACATATACCAAGGTATTTTTATGACCATTTCTGGGCTATTCATATATTTATGTTTAGCTTATTGGATAACTGGAAAATGGAACGGTCCGACCGTACCATTTATAAATATAGACGCTGGACCACTAATACTTTTAATATCCATATTGGTTTGCTTTTGGATAATATCACAACATTACTATAGGAAAAAAAACGCCTCGATCTCGCTACGAGGAGAATCGTGGTCTATCACCGCATCAGCAAGTGGATCTAGTTCAGAATCAGACTTGTACAAACTCGCAAACGTACTAAGTTCCAAAGTTGCTGGAGCACGATCTGACTTAAATAAAGCAATCCAATCGTAGAGAGATTAGCCTAGTGGGAGACTCGGATTAACGTCCAGATCAAATCCATACTGCTCTCCCCTCTGATATTGATAATAGGCACAAGCAGCTATCATAGCTCCGTTGTCAGTACATAATACGGGCGGGGGGATGAGAACAGGGATATTCGCGCGGTCTACAACTTTAGTACGAAGTCTGCTATTTGCCGCAACGCCTCCACCTATCAAAATCCCTTTAGCATGATATTGTTCGGCCATAGTCGCAACTTTCTCAACCATAACATCAACAACAGCCTCTTGAAACGCATAAGACATTTGATTTACTAAAGAATGTATCTGGTTATCTGTAAACCTGCACTGATCTAGTGGATATATACCCAGGTTTTGGGCCATATGAAGTAGCGCCGTTTTTACGCCACTAAAACTGAAATCCAAGGTCCCTTTCATCCAAGCTCTGGGTAATTCCAGTTCATTCTCTCCAATCATTTGCTCCGCGGCTTTTTGTATCTCTGGACCTCCAGGAAACCCTAATCCCAAAACTCTAGCCGCTTTATCGAAAGCCTCTCCAGCCGCATCATCGCGAGTCCTACCAACCAACTTATAGCCACCGTGATTTTCCATTAGTATTAGGTCAGTGTGTCCACCTGATGCGATCAAACATGCAAGAGGAAATCCGGGTTCACAATCAGGTAATTCTCCTGTTTCTTTCAACCAAGACGCATATAAATGCCCCTCCAAATGATTCGATCCTATGAACGGAACGCCAAGAGACATTGCGAGCGCTTTGGCCGTGTTTAAACCTGTTATCAGAGACCCCGCTAGACCTGGTCCGTAAGTAGCGGAAACTATATCGATATCTTCCATATTGATACCAGCCGTGGTCAGGGCGCTATTTACAGTGGCCGAAATATCCCTTATATGCTGACGTGAAGCCAATTCAGGCACTATACCACCATATTGGGCATGTATTTCTATTTGCGAGGCTATGATGTTAGAGCGAAGCAAATAACCGTTACTTACTACTCCTACAGCGGTCTCATCGCACGATGTCTCTATTCCAAGTACATTCACCATATCAGTTATTATAGAGTGAATCTGATACACCTCTCAACTAATCCAGTTAAAGTAGGATTGCTCATGAATATTGTTATCCTATTGGGACTTTGCATTGCAAATTATCGGATGGTATTATCGGAATTGTGAATCTCCTTAGTCCAAGTATTTCTACTGACAAGCCTAACATGCCCACAATCTTCATTTCCTAGTAAAATTTAGGACACAAACATTTTGAAAATTTTTCTAGTTCGCCACGGAGAAACCGAGTGGAATAGTGAAGGCAAATTCCAAGGTCAGATTGACATACCATTGAATGATATCGGACTCTCTCAGTCATTGGCAACGGCTAGAGCATCTCTGAGATGGGGATTGACAGCACTATATTCGAGCCCTCTCAAGCGTACTATGCAAGTCTCAGAGCATATATCATCAATTACCGGGATACCCATAAGTCCGGCCCCTGGATTAATGGAATTGAACCTAGGTTCGTTAGAAGGAATTACCGGCAATGATATGCGTAGGAATTGGCCTGAAGTCTGGAATCAATGGAGGGTAGACCCATCTGCAGTTAGTATGCCAAAGGGAGAGTCACTAATCTCTTTAAGTAACCGATCTTGGGAAACATTTAAAACCATTGAACAAACTCACTCTAACGATGATCAGATAGCAATTGTGTCACACAACTTTGTAATCCGTTGTATTTGCGCAAGAATACTAGAGATGCCACTCTCTAATTTCCATAGTATGACCCTTAGCTTAAGTTCTATTACGACCGTAGAGCTATTTAGAAATGCCTGGCGTTTGATTAGTTATAATTCAGTGTCACACCTCATCGCAAATAACGGTTCAGACAGATGAATACCGAAAGAGAAAATGGTCATTCAATAGTAGAAACCCAAACCGTACAAGCGCTTACTAGGTCTGGATTAAGCCATGACGACGCTCTTGTCGTTGGGGTTTCTGGTGGCCCAGATTCTACAGCATTATTGTGTTGCCTATCACGAATCAGAAACATATTTCCTTTAAGACTACATGTCGCTCATTTGAACCACGACTTTCGCGGGAAAGAAGCAGATGATGACGAAGCTTTTGTATTAGATCTTGCTAAGCAACTAGGACTAACATGTACTTCCGAATATCAGGATACCGTTCTTTATCAACAGCAGAAAGGAATATCATCATTCGAACAGGGTGCTCGTGAATTAAGGTATACTTTTTTGCTGAAAGTTGCCCATGAACAACAGTCAAAATTCGTAGCGGTAGCGCATACAGCGGATGACCTTGCGGAAACCGTTCTTGAACACATACTCAGGGGCTCTGGTCTAAATGGACTGAAAGGAATGTCTGAAGTGTCTGATTGGCCTTGGCCTCACTCAGAGCGCCAAGTCAAGTTATTACGCCCATTCCTGAAGATCAATAAATCAGAAACTAGCCTATATTGCACTAAATTGAAACAGCACTTTCGTCAAGATACAACAAACGATATGCTTACTTTCACTAGAAACAGAGTTCGGAAAACTCTAATGCCTATTTTAGAAAACGAATATAATCCTCAAATTCAAAATGCTCTTATAAGGCTTTCCAAGTCCTCTTCCATAGATCTGGATTACATTGAACAGGAAACGACCAAACTGTGGAACGATATGGCTATAAGAGACACCTCTCCTGAACAAGAAATTAGTGTAGCATTTAATATGCGGAAAATGTCCGCGCTTCATCCCTCCATGCAAAGGCGCCTGATACGAAAGGCGTACATACACGTGTCGGGGGAAACCAAGCGTATGACTGAAACGCATATATCAACCATTGCAAATCTAATTGGTGCCACCCATCATAGGAAAACTATACATCTGCCCTTTGGGTTGATGGCGCAAGCAAATTCTGAAAAACTCCGTATCCTCCATCGCTCCAAATTATCGTTTGATAACTTACCTATAGGAACCTCTGAAAAGCACTTCACCTTGCCCATCCAACTGGATGAACCACTTCAGATTCATCTAAACCAAACGCAATTCCGTTTCGAACTTGTCCCCGATAATGATCAATACAAGTACGTCCATTCGAGCGGATTAACCCAGTACATTAGCATTAATTCAATTGGTTCAAGAGCAACGGTCCGCTTTTGGAAACCAGGTGATAAATTCAGGCCATTAGGAATGCTAGGATATAAAACATTACAGGATTTCTTTACTGACTCTAAAGTTAGCCAAGTCCAGCGCCACAAGATACCTTTATTAGAAATTGACGGCGAGATAGTGTGGGTCATCGGACACAGAATCTCAGACAACGTGAAAATCCAGAACAATTCTTCCGGGACAACACTACTTAAGATAACCTGCAATCCGTAATACTTGGTTAATACTCACCCTCTATAATAACGGTATTCCGGCAACCTCTTTTTAAAGTGTGAACTTTGAAACTTCTTCGCCTCATAATAAGGTCACTTCTCGGTAAGAGCATTGACGATGATTCGTACATATCGACTTTCCACGAAAAATGTCTTCTCTGTGAGAAAGAGATAAATGAGTCAGACACATACTCAACCTATAAAGTTTGCCCATATTGTCGATTCCATTACACACTTTCAGCAAGAGAGCGTATAAACCTGATAGCAGACCATAATAGTTTCAGGGAATCACATAAATTTCTAAGCTCCGTAGCACCGCTATCCTTTTCAAACAAGAAACAATATCAAGACTTGTTATCGACGAACCAAATCAAGACTGGATTAACAGAGGCAGTTGTAACAGGCCGGTCAAGAATAGAAGGACTAGAATCTATGCTGATAGTATTAGATTTTGGTTTTATGGGCGGCAGTATGGGGAGCGTGGTTGGTGAAAAGGTCGCGCTTGCCCTAGAAGATGCTGCCAAGCGCGACCTTCCAACCATAGCACTGGTAACTGGCGGTGGTGCCAGAATCCAAGAGGGAGTTATATCCCTCATGCAGATGGCGAAAACCGTGTCAGCCGCAAACCGACTGAGGGAAAAAGACGTTCCTTTCATAGTAGTGTTAGCCAATCCATCTACCGGTCAGGCCTACGCTAGTTTTGCTAACCTGGCAGACGTCATTCTTGCTGAACCAGGTTCCCTCATAGGCTTATCTCCACTAAGAACACTAAGGAAAGTCTCTGATACCGGACTCCATATCAGCGCCCACACGGCAGAAGCGCACTTAAACAATGGCCTGATAGATAACATTGTTGATCGTGAGAACCTGCAGCCCCGGCTTGCATCCCTACTGAACGTTTTAACAAACGAGAAGCAGACGAACAAAGATATAAAACGGACTATCAAACTAACCGAATCAGGTCCCAGTAACTCAAGTTCGTCCGATCCGGTATCGACAGCGCGCCATAGAGATAGACCAACATCCCTCTACTATATGCGGTCTATGCTAAGCCCATTTATTGAACTGCATGGAGATCGCCTGAATAGTGACTGTCGGTCCATCGTTGGAGGGGTCGGTTGCCTGCATGGCAAACCCATAGCAATTATCGGGCAACAACGGACATCTGAAAAAGGACCATATCAGTCTCACATCTACCCCGATGGACTTCGTAAAGCCCAGCGAATTATAAATCTGGCAAGGAAATTTGGTTTACCGCTTGTGACACTTATAGACACTCAAGGAGCAGACCCTGGAATACAAGCAGAGGAACAAGGAATCGGTAATGCCATCGCAGGCACTCTAGCGTTGATGGCCGAAGTTCCAATACCAATCATATCAGCTATTATAGGAGAAAGCGGCAGTGAAGGTGCTCTAGCTCTGGGCATTTCTGACAGAATATTGATGCAGGAATACGCAATATATTCTCCCATTTCAGTCGGCAGCATTACATCTACAAACCGTATAACTACCTCTGATATGCTTCAGAAGACTCCCGAAGATTTTATGTTAACTAGTCCCGAATGTTCACTATTAGGGCTAGTTGATACCGTAGTGAATGAACCCACTGGAGGATCTCACAATAATCCTCAAGACGCTGCCGGGGCACTGAAAATACAAATCATGAAGGGCTTATTGGAAATTGAAAGACTGTCATCTGCCAAATTACTACGAGAAAGATACAAGAAATACCGTAAGATGGGCGAGATGAGCACCTACGCCCAAGAAGCAGTAAATTCGGAAGTTCAATTGCTAATGAGTCTTGCGAAGGGAAAGACAAGTATTCCAAATCAACCAGGTCTCGACGATATCGAGGGTGAATACTCAAGACTAATCCCTAGTTCTCCACCAAATGGAGAACTAGTTGAAGGTGCCTAAGGTGCTTCTCTCCCTAAAGCCTTTAGACTTTCTCTAAATTTTGTCGTTATAGAGTCATATTCACTAGAAACTTCATCATCCAGTAAGACAGTTGGCCGGCTTGTATCCTGATAAGCCTGCCTGAGGGCTATACTGCCCAGGTATTCGGTATCGACCTCTTGTGCCAGCACCGATCCGGCCCCTTCCCCGAATATATCTCCAGTATAGTTCTCGACTACACCTACTATATTCAAATTTAACTTGCGAATCATATTGATACAGCGTTTTGCATCTACATTAGCTAGTAGCTGAGGTGTAGTAACTACGACAAAACCATCCATAGGAATCGTCTGCATTACTGTGAGCGGAGAATCGGATGTTCCCGGTGGAAGATCCACGATCAAATAATCTAGCTCTCCCCACTCTGTCGATTGTAGAAATTGGTTAATAGCGTTATGCACCATTGGACCACGCCATATGATCGCTTCATCCTCTTTTTCCTGAAAGAATGCCATAGACACTACTTTCACGCCCCATTTTTCCGCAGGTATGATTTGACCATCAACATAGTCCGCCGGTTCAGTTACACCAAGGACTTTATTGGCGTTTGGGCAATCTATATCTACATCCAAAAGCCCTACTTTTTTTCCCTCGGACGCTAGGCTAGCTGCCAAGTTGACAGATACCGTGGTTTTACCTACACCACCCTTACCACTGTACACACCAATTTTAGACTTAATGCCTGACAAACGATCTGTTATCTGACGTCTTTGGTCCCAGCTACGTTTAATTTGTTCCAAGCGCGCATTTTCTTGTGGAGTACTCATTCAACCTCTAGTCAACTATTAAGATACTACTGAATATTCAGTAACGCTGGTTCATTCCACTATATACCAAGAGAGGATCTGGCCTCATCACTAATTAGATCAGGGCTCCAGGGCGGATCAAACGTCAACTCTATTTGGACATCTTCAACCCCTTCAACGTCTTGTATAGCCCACTCCGCCTGTTGAGCTATGTGAGGACCCATACCACATCCAGGAAATGTGAGTGTCATCTGAACAAATACGTCATTATCATCGCTTACCTGCACATCGTATATTAAACCCAGATCCACTACATTAACTGGAATTTCAGGGTCGTACACGGTTCTTAAGGCTTCGTACACTTCCTCCTGACTAACTAATTCAGCCATTTACCCTCCTAGAAATTATATAATTGACTTCTGATTTAATATTTTCCCAGACAATCATTATATACAATTATCTGGGAAAATCCGAATAATTACGGTATCAGCAAAATCTTTCCGGTGGTAGCCCGTGAAGCCAATTGGGAATGTGCTTCTGAGGCCTCTGACAATGGAAACACATGCTCTACACGCAGTTTTAAATCCCCAGATTTGACCCAATTCAACACATCTCCTGCCCGCTGCTCTAACTCATTTCTATCAGCAGTGTAATCTGCCAGACCAGGTCGAGTTAAAAATAGCGACCCATTTCCGAGTCGCCGTGGATCTATTAGAGGCGGAGGTCCACTCGCCTGACCATACAATACCATATGTCCTCTTCGGCCTAAGCAATTGATACTTTGTTCAAATGTTGTCTCTCCGACAGCGTCGTACACAGCTTGAAGACCTTTACCATCAGTAGCTTTCTTTATTTCTTCAGCAAAATCTTGTTCCCCATAAAGTATTACTTGATCGGATCCCGCTTCTCTTGATAACTGCGCTTTCGCTTCTGTAGATACAGTGGAGAAAACATATCCTCCAAGTTTCTTTACCATCTGAGTCAAGAGAAGTCCTACCCCTCCCGCACCAGCATGGATAAGTACTTTATCCCCAGGTTGTACCGCGTAAGTACTATGGCATAAGTAATGGGCAGTCATCCCCTGCAACATCACTGCGGCTCCAGATTTAGAGTCAAGGCCTTCTGGAAGTTTAATCAATTTAGAAGCAGGTACAGATGCAATCTCAGCATAAGACCCAAACACACCAGAATACGCCACGTTATCTCCGATATTAAGAGAATCAACACCGGCGCCTACCGCAGTCACAACCCCTGCTCCCTCTACCCCAACAATCCAAGGCAACCCAGGAGGATTTATTCCAGCCCTGCTATAGATGTCAGTAAAATTAACTCCTACTGCCTCGATCTTTACCAATGCCTCACCATC
>PBPE01000040.1 GCA_002724585.1 Dehalococcoidia bacterium
TTCAACACAAATGAAGAAATAGTTCAGGCTGCACGACGACATCTTGCCCAAGGTCCTTGGGATTATCTGGCCGGCGGCACTGAATCCGAGACTACTATGCGGAGAAACAGGTTAGCTTTTGATCGAATCGCTTTCCGACCCAGAGTCCTAGTAGACGTCTCCACAATAGACCGGTCTTCCACGTTGCTTGGTCATGATCTTCGGATTCCAGTATTGCTGGCTCCGATCGGAGGACTGCAAAACTTTGATCCTCGAGCTGGAGTAGCTGTTTCCCAAGCCGCTGACGAGTTTGGAACACTGCATGTGGTGAGCTCTGCTACTCTGCCTACTTTGGAGGAAACTGCTGCTTCGACTGATCGGTCGAAGATATACCAACTGTATATCCGCGGTGATTGGGACTGGGTCAAAGCTATGATTGATAGAGTTAAACAATCGGGATACCAAGGACTGTGTATCACTGTAGATTCGGCGGTATATAGCCGGCGTGAGAGACCTTTGATCAGTAGATGGAATGTCGACGCCACCCGAGAGCCCCAAGATCGCAAATGGAGTGCTAATGTTACCTGGGAAACTATTGATCGGATCAAAGAATACTTCGGTGGGCCTTTTATGCTGAAAGGTATTACGACGGCTGAAGACGCTGCTATCGCCGTGGAACATGATGTTGATGTCATTTGGGTGTCTAACCATGGGGGGCGTCAACTAGATCATGGTTTAGGAACCATGGATATACTTCCAGAGGTCATGGCTGCGGTAGGTGATAAGGCTGAAGTAGTAATCGACGGAGGTGTTCTTCGGGGGACTGATGTTATCAAAGCTATAGCTCTGGGGGCCAAAGCTGTTGCCATTGGTAAGTTGCAAGGGTGGGGTTTGGCAGCTGGCGGAAAGGACGGGGTCGTTCGAGTATTAGAAATTCTAGAGGAAGAGATTCGGGTTAGCATGGGTTTGCTCGGAGTTAGTTCACTGGACCAGCTTAACAAGGCCTTAATATGTCCTGGTGAGTTGACCACCATGCCCCATGAGATGAGTGCATGGGTAAACATGCCTGGAGAGCGCTTACTCTAAGTCAAATCAAGATGGAACATCTAAAATATTATTGTAAGGGTGGTGGAATAATGTTTAAGTTATTAATCGGCACGGAAATCAGTTCATTAAGATCAGCTCTTATATTGTCTCACGTGGGTGGGTTGATGCTGGTATTTATGGGCTCTATGGCGTGGTATGTCAAATTGAATTGTCCTGAGGTGGCTTTGTCGACTCCCGATTTTGTGCCATACATGCTCATAACAGCGGGAGCACTCCGAATATTATTTACCATTGTCGCAGGAAAAGGATACAAGATAGCGTTTTACATCGTAATACTTTTGAGTATCTTAAAATTAATAGAATTGATACCTGCTAATATGGGTAATGATTTTAATCATATATCTGATTTCTTTTATATACCCCTTACAGGTGGTATAGAAATAGCGCTATTATGGTTTGTTTCTAGGAAGAGCACCTGGAATGAGTTAAAAGAATCTGCCTAACGAACTAAAACTCCTATCTATTATTTAGATTCCTGTTTTGTTAGGCTGTTCGGGCTTTTATCTCCCTCCATGCACGGATATAATACCTTGGTTGTTTGATGAATAGCTAAACAATAACACTTATCAAGGGAAGAGAGGAATTGAAATGCCTTTTAAAGATAATCTGAATACAGGCCCAACTTTAGGCTTTGTAGACTGTAACAATATTCCCATAGCTGGAGGTGTCGGGAGTTCTGCACCGCAAGGCCGCCGAGAGGTAGTTATTAGCGGTAATCGAGTCAAGACAATAGACGTCCACGCCCATTGTATCGTTCCAGAGGCTGCCGAATTGATTGATCACCCTCTAGAGGCGCCTGGGCTTTTATGGTCCAACGTTGGTGACCGTGTAGGTCATATGGATAAAACGGGAGTCGATGTACAGGTTCTTAGTGTTAATCCTTATTGGTACAGGGCCGAACGTGACGCTGTAGCTGAATTAATTCAGGTCCAGAACGAAGCGTTGACTGAATTTTGTGAATCAGAGCAAGGCAGGTTTAGTGCTTTTGCAACTGCTTCATTGCAGTATCCTGACTTGGCCGCAGAACAACTTGAGCATGCAGTTAAAACTCTAGGATTCAGGGGAGTTAGCGTTGGTGGTAGTGTAGCTGGAGAAGATTTGGCCAACCCTAGATTCCACCCATTCTGGGCAAAATGTGAAGAGTTGGGAGTGCTTGTTTTCATGCATCCGCTAGGGGTTCGTGAATTGGAGCCGAGTGGTCGACTATCTGGAAATGGTTTGCTTACGAATACGATCGGGAATCCTCTGGAAACCACTATAGCCTTATCACATTTGATATTTGAAGGAACGCTTGATCGTTTTCCGGGTCTCAAAATTTGTGCCGCGCATGGGGGAGGCTTCTTGCCATCTTATGCGAATCGTTCGGATGCAGTCATTACAACTTTCCCTGATCAGGTTGGCCCGTTTCCAAAGAAGAAGCCGACAGAGTATATACGCGATGGACAACTATATTTTGATTCTATTATGTTTACTAGTGAAGCAATGCGTCATCTTATCGCTGAAGCAGGAATAGATCATGTAGTTCTCGGGACTGACTACCCATTTCCTTGGAATACGGCGCCAGTCGATCATGTGATGGCGATTCCTGATTTAAGTGACGAGGATAGAACTAAAATCCTAGGTTCTACCGCAGCAAAACTTCTTGGATTGGATTCTTAATTGTTAGGCCTCTAGCCAACTTGGGTTGTTTCAGCAGTGGCGGATGAAGTGTTAAACAATTTTGCGTCACATACACGTTAAGAACAGATGTACCCCGTCTTTATGACGGGGTACATTTTAGTTCATACCAACAATGCGGACTCGATGATTCATACCATCCGCGATATACAGGTTTCCGTCATTGTCTATACCACATCCGTGTGGTCTTTCTAGGCCGGCGTGAATAGCATACCCTCCGTCTCCGTCTCCACCACGGTGACCCCCTGCTATAGTTGTGACTATATTAGTATCAAGGGAGATTTGTCTAACAGCGTTGTTTTCTGTGTCAACGACTATCAAATTATTATTTAGGTCGCATCGAAGAGCTTTTGGGGCTCCCCAAGTAGCGCTAACAGCTGGTTCATTGTCGCCCGTGTAACCCATTTCTCCTGTGCCCGCGAACGTTGATATTATTCCGTCAGTATCAACCTTTCTTACTCCATTGCCTTCACGCTCGGCAATATATGTGTTACCACGGTTATCCATACAAACAGCACGGGGCCCCATAAGTGAGGCCTCTGTAGACGGACCGCCATCGCCATCCCGTAGTTTTTGCCCATTACCTGCAAAAGTGCTTATAATCCCAGTCTTAAGGTCAAGCCTTCTGATTCGCTGGTCCTGTATGTCTGCAATCAATAAGCCGCCACTTCGATCAAGAAAGCAGTCGTTTGGCTCTTTCATCTGCGCCTGTGTCCCTGGTCCTCCATCTCCGCTATACCCCGGTACGCCGGTACCTGCGACGGTGGTTATAGTTCCGGAACTGTGATCTACTTTTCTGATAGCGGAGTTATATCTATCCACTATGTATATATCTCCGTTAGTATCTACTGCTAGTGAATATAAATTGTCCATTGTAGCCATAGTTGCAGATCCTCCGTCGCCGGAGTATCCAGATTGGCCTGTCCCTGCTACTGTTGTTATTACCCATGTCGATCTATCTATACGTCTGATAGTGTGATTTCTGCCATCACATATATATAAATTGTTTTCCGTATCAAAAGCGCATCCATAAGCTTCCCCAATCAAGGCATCTGTGGCTAACCCCCCATCCCCATCATAGCCTTCGATACCTGTACCGACTACAGTTTGAATAATTCCTTTATTTATGTGTGTATACATTCTCCCCCGCTGTTCGTGCTAATAAATAATTACTCAGTTAAATATTGTGCTTGTAGTTGGGTTAACTCGTCTATACGGCTAACTTCACGTAATAATTGTGGAGAGGCTTGCTGAATCGGCAGGTCTTCCAAGGTTCCACCGGATTTAATATGGTTTAGGCAATCGTAAATTCCTTTGACAGCTACCGCAAATGCTGGATTTCCCAGCATCAATATACGTAATCCGTTTTCGGCTAAAAAGGGTCGGTCATTTAATAGCTCTGCAGGAGGGCTAAGTGTTGTAAGGGGCAAGTCAGTGGTTTGGTGAATGGCTATTAGCTGTTCTCTAGTTTTAATACCAGTCAGTCTGATGGCTTCTACGCCCGTTTTTGAGTAGTCAGATATTCTGTCTAGGGCTTCTTCCAAAGGACACTGCGCTAATGCTGCGGTTCGGGCAATAATCACTGTTCCAGGATCTCTTTTAGAAGCGGCTGCTGCCGTCAGCTTGCCAACTTGTTCGGCTTTGGAATATAGGCCCGGGTCTGGTCCGTCAAATCTATCAGCTGGTTTGCTGTCTTCTATCTCTATTGCGCTTACGCCTGCAGCTTCAAATTCTCTGACAGTTCGTATAGTGTTGATCGCATTTCCAAAGCCATCTTCTCCATCTAGCATTAGGCTGACATCTGACATTCGAGTTATTCTCCGACAATGATCTACTGCATCCGACATGTTGTACATGACTAAATCGGGCACACCTAGATTTGCCGCTTTACCAACTGACCCAGACAGAAAGCAAACTTCATACTCCAACATTTCTGCGATGCGTGCTGATAATGGGTCGAATATATTGGCAGCCACGGTACAGGTATCTCTTGATAAGATACTACGAAAACGCTCGCGGGCCTTTGACATATCGTTCCTCCGGCAATGTAATCAGATTGATGTATTGTTATTCGTATATGATAATCAGTTGTGATATGTCGTGTCATTAACTATATATATGGGAAAGTCTTTCGTCTTTGGCCCAACACAGGCATAGCTTTATAATTTGTCCATTGAGAGTTCAAGATGAAAATTGCTAACATTATTATAGAAGTAGTTGAGAGGACTATTCCGGACACAGGGCTTGATTCGGACCTAGGACGATTCTCGGGCACTACCGAACAGGGGTTATTGAGAGTTATTACGGATGAAGGCATAGAAGGGAATTGCTTTATTGGTAATTTTCGCCAGGGAGGGCGTGGATTATTCAGATCGATATTAGATGTCATAAAACCAGAGTTAGTTGGACGTGATTCTGCTGACCGTGAATGGCTTTGGAATAGACTTGGTATATTGGCTTCACGCAAAGGAGTAACACCTAACGCGTGGGCTCCTGTGGATGTAGCATTATGGGACATAGCTGGGAAGGCAGCTGGTGTTCCGATATATAAGCTATTGGGATCGTATAAAGAGGAGACCCCGGTGTATGCTACTTACCCTCCTAGGCATGACACACCAGAGGGGTATCTAGAAGAAGCTAAAGAAGTATTAGCGCATGGCTTCACTGCTTACAAGATACATCCGGGAACTATGTCAACAGGAAACGTAGTTAAAGCAGTAACGTTGATCAGACATTTTGTTGGGGATAGCATGAATCTTATGTTGGACCCCAATTGTGGATATAGATTCAGAAAAGCGCTCGCCATAGGTCAAGTTCTGGATGCTAATCAATTTTACTGGTATGAGGACCCTGTTCCACATTACGAATTAGACTCCATTAAAGAACTCGACAATAGGCTTATAGTTCCCCTATGCATGAGTGATCAAAACCCTCAACAGTTCTATAATTCTGCGAATATGATTCGCCACCAATCAGCTAGGATAGTTAGGGGTACTTCTCAAAAGCTAGGGATAACCGGACTTAAGAAATTGTGTTCTATGGCAGAGGGATTTGGTCTTAACTGTGAGATAGGACAGGCGGGTAATCCACTGCTGAATGCAGCTAATTTGCATGTTACCTTGTCAGTATCCAATTGTGACTATTATGAATACTGGATGCCCCAGGAAGCACAACAATTTGGGCTAATGAATGATATTAGCCTGAATAACAGTTGTTGCATAGAAGCTCCGACTTTGCCCGGTCTAGGCTTTTCTATCGATTGGGATTGGATTAAGTCGCATAAAATCGATAGTTTAGGTGCATGACGCTCGTATACGTAAGGATAAGCGTCATAGCGGATTCTCTACGGATTATTCATTTATTAGGCCGAGCTGTTCGATTACATAAGTGCCCATATGCCTATTTTCAGTAAACTCATGAGCGGTATTTTTCACATTGTAACCAATGATAGGTACCAGTTGTTCGTGTTCAGAACCGTGTGATCTTAGGTCGTCCGGCATTTCTACTAACGTTGAATCTCCAAACACGGTATCTTTGTCGGCTGTTACAACAACTTGGCCAATTCTTTCTAATCGGAGGTTATATCTTTCAACAGCATCTGAGGCGGACATTGCTAAATCTACGCCTTTCGTTCTGTTCAACAAATCAATAGATTTGCTGACTGATGATTCGTCGACATATATGAAGTACGCTCCACCTAAATTGGCATGATGTACCACGTATTTATCTTTAATGATAGGCACTGATAAGTTGTTTATGCCGTTCTCCGTCAGAATTTGGCCTAAGTCAATGAGATTAGTTTTTCTAGACATTCCGTGGTCGCCACTGATCATAATGGTCGCTTTAGGAAATCTATTTAATATATCCCCAATATTAGAATCAAGCATTTGTATGTGCCGCTGACCTTCTGAATCTTGAGGGGAAAATTTATGGTGAGCAAAATCTGTAGTTGTGATATAGGCGAAGTCAGGCTTGTTTTTATCTATGGCTAATTCCGCTGCTTTGATGGTCCATCCATTAACTTCCACAGAATAAATAGGTGGTGGATCCCCTATCTCGTCAATTAACCATTGGTCTGGTGTTTCCGAACAGATTACGGTTGTGGCGTCCCTTCCCAATAGCGTTTTCAACTTTGCTTTGGAAGTTGACATAAGTGTTTTAATTCCCTTGTTTTTGCACATGGTGAATATTGTAGGAGAGAGGATGTAGTCATCAGATTCCATGTAGACTTCCTCGTTGGTCTCTTGAATATATCTGTAATTTGAACAGATACCGTGATTGACCGGATACTGGCCAGTCAGAATAGACACGTTATTTACGTTAGTTACTGAAGGCCACATTGACTTTCCGACTGTATAAAAACCGTCATTGATCAATCTGTCCATGTTGGGGGTCTCAATAGAGTCAAAATATTCAGGATCAAAACCGTCGATACAGATCACAATTATTGGACTATATTCTTCCATTTGACACCGCCTATAGTAGACTTCGATTTGGGATAATTTTGGGACAATTTATATGATATTGCAATAGTGAACATTCGATGGGACTATATAGCTCCCTGTAATATAGAATACCCCAACGGATTTGTTTCAGGGCCTGTAACATAAACGAACTATAAGGTGATGTTTTGGTTAATAATCATATATCTCAAACTGATCGTCTGAATGCTTTTTGCAAAGATTCTGATGCGTATCTTGAAGGTTGTTCGGGTGGTCCTCTGTCTGATATGGCTTTTGCTGCCAAGGATATTTTTGATGTTAAAGGATATGTTACAGGAGGTGGCAATCCTGATTGGCAATCAAGCCAAAACGTTTCCGGAGAAACTGCTTGGGCGGTGAAAGTATTGGTTGACGCCGGAGCGACCATGGTCGGAAAAACTCTAACCGATGAGATTACCCGAGGCATATTTGGTGAGAATGCGCATTACGGTACACCGGTCAATTCTAGGGCGTTGGGCAGAGTTCCAGGAGGATCTTCTAGTGGTTCTGCTTCGGCTGTCGCAGGGGGTTTGGTGGATTTTGCTTTGGGGTCCGATACTGGGGGATCTGTTAGGGTTCCTGCGAGTTATTGTGGATTGTATGGACTTAGGCCAACACACGGTAGGATCCCTCTAGATGGAGTCCTCCCGCAGTCGAGTAGTTATGACACGGTTGGTTGGTTTGCACGTGATGTTGAGACTTTTGCGAAAGTTGGCACCGTAATATTGCAAAGTGCAATTCCCAAAACCTTACCCAAAAAGGTTATTATCGCAGAAGATGCGTTTGAACTGCTCAATCGTGCTACGTATGACGTGTTGCAAGAATCAGTGGAAAGGATATCTACTCTCATTGGTGAGCATGCGACTGTGAGACTCTCAGAGACAGGTCTGGGAGCTTGGAGAGATCAACAGGGTACATTGCAAAGTAGAGAGGCGTGGGAGACTGTTAAAGACTGGATAGATGAAGTTAATCCTAGATTTAGCTTTGAAGTAACCGAGCGTTACGTTCTGGCCAAAAATATTTCTGACGATGAAATTGTGTCTGCGCAGAAGTTGAAAGCTCATATATTAGATCGGATGTCACATATATTGGAAAATAACGCCGTGATAGTATTGCCAACTACTATTGGTCCTGCTCCACCTATTGGACAAAAATTGTCAGACAGGACTGAATTACGATTAAAGACAAGTCAGCTGACATGTATTGCAGGGACGACAGGCGGACCACAGATTAGCCTACCTCTAGCAGAGGAAGATGGTTTGCCTGTAGGGATATCCATACTAGGTTCTCCTGGAGATGACGAAATGCTAATCGAAGTAGCCCGACGGATTGCCGGAGAGGCGTGATGTTATTCTCTGATTCATTGAGGTTTTTTAATATCAACGACTCCTTTCGAGAACTAACAAAAATTGGCATGCTCGCATATAAGAAAACTTCTAATTAGGGAAGGTGGAAAGCATGAAATACGATGTCATAGTTATAGGAGCAGGTTCAGCTGGAGGAACTATAGCGTCTCGTTTGTCTGAATCTCCTGATATATCGGTATTATTGTTGGAAGCAGGGCCTGACTATGACGATTTTGATAAGTATCCGGATGATGTTAAATACGGGTATGCGCCAACTGCTTCAGAGATGGGCGCTCCACACAACTGGTCTTTTACTGGTAAAGCGACTGATTCCCAGCCCCCAATTAACATACCAAGAGGCAAGATAGTCGGAGGTACTAGTGCGATAAATGGCCAGGTATTCCTTCGTGGAGTCCCCGAGGATTATGATTCATGGGCTGAATGGGGAAACGATGAATGGAGCTATATTAAAGTGTTGCCGTACTTCCGAAAATTGGAAACCGATACTGATATTATGGATGATTATCATGGAAATGATGGTCCGATACCAGTCAGGCGTCACAAAAAAGAATCGTGGTTGCCTCTTCAACATGCTTTCCAGGAAGCGGCTATACAATCAGGTTTTCCTGAGGTCTATGATCATAATAATCCGGATGCTTGGGGTGTTGGTCCTTTTCCGATGAACAACCCAAATGGTGTTCGCATGAGTACGGCTTTAACATATATAAATCCTAATCGCCATCGTCTTAATCTAACCATACGTAGTAATATTCTTGTCCGAAAGATCATCTTTGAAGGAAATATTGCTACAGGAGTAGAAGTTGAGAGTAGCGGAGATATTTTCGTAGTCGAAGCCAATCAAATAGTACTTTCTGCCGGAGCCATTGGCTCTCCCCATATATTAATGCTGTCTGGGATTGGTCCCTCCCAGCATTTGAATGATCACAATATAAATGTAATAAAAGACATACCGGGGGTTGGCCAGAATTTACGAGATCATCCGCTTGTGGCGATACGAGCCAAGACCAAGGAGGATTTTCCTTTAGATCCGCTTGCTCCCAGAATGCAGACACTTCTTAGGTATACAGCGTCAGGGTCAGATGATCGTAATGATATCCAAATATTCCCGTCGTCGTTCTCTACTCCTTTAGGAGGAGACCCGTTTGCAGAGGAAGGAATACGATTTACTTGCATGTTAGAACTGGCCGAGGGTTCAGGCGAAATCAAATTATCCACAGATGATCCTAGTGTTCAGCCTGAAATTGACTGCCGATACCTTCGCACAGAGAGAGATAGAGAACGATTAAGGGAAGCTATACGTATATCGCTTAAAATTATGGAACATCCATCATTTCAAGATATTATTGATTACGTAATATCTCCTACTGAGGAGGACTTGCGAGACGATGATTCATTAGATGACTGGATGCTTAAGAATGTGTGGATTGGCCAGCATTTGTCTGGCACATGTAAGATGGGCACTGCAGATGATCCCATGTCTGTTGTCGATCAATACGGCAAATTGCGTGGGTTTGAAGGAATACGTGTAGCCGATGCTTCGATTATGCCGGACTGCATAAGGGCTAACACAAATCTAACGACTATCATGATAGGTGAACGTGTTGCTGAATGGCTGCTTCGGGATATATCAACTACCAATTGATATATCCGTGCACTCATTTTTTGAGTGATAACTAGTGTAAGTTCGATCACATGTAGTTACTTGGCCATAAATCCACATTTAAAACCTGTTCGCACCAGCTGGAGACTCCAAGTAATGCACCTTCTTCAAAGGGTAATCCGGCTAATTGTGTACCTAACGGCAACCCATTAGCTGCCAAGCCTGTGGGTATTGTTATAGTGGGTAATCCACTAGATGTCCACGGAGCTTGAAATATCGAATCGCCAGTAGTGTTTAGGTTGTCAGGTGCTGGGCTGGGAGTGGTTGGCATAAGAAGGGCATCTACGCTACTTAGAATATTCACCATGTCTGAACGAAATTGTCGCCGTAGTCGTTGAGCCTGTAGATAATCTATACCTGAAACCAGCATACCCATCTCGATATTTCCGCGTATCTTGGGTCCGTATTCATCGGCTTTCTCTTTATACCATTCACGGTGGAACGTGGCAGCTTCAACGTTGCTTACGATTCTTTGACACGCGTGGGATGATTTGAAGCTATCAGGCAAAGTAATCTCTTTTATCTCTGCTCCTGCAGCAGCCAGTTTTTCTATTACTTGTTCAGTGTGCATTACTACTTCTGGTGTGGATTGCTCAAAGAAAAAATCCTTGAGCAGTCCTACCACGGGTGCTTGCTGATGTCGGATCATTTGTTCAACGAAATTAGGTACTGGTTCATTGGCAGATCTGGAGTCTAGTGGGTCATATCCTGACATTACTTGTAACATTAACGCTGCATCTTCGACAGACCTAACTAATATGCCGACTGTGTCCAATGACCAGCTTAACGGCACTACACCATGCCGGCTTATCCTAGCATAGGTGGGTTTTAGACCGACTATACCGTTATATGCAGCTGGTCGGCAGGTGGATCCTCCAGTTTGTGATCCTAATGCGGCAGTGCACATTCCGGCGGCCACTGCAACCGAAGACCCGCTACTAGAACCACCGGGTGTGTGGTTCAGATTCCAGGGGTTTAGTGACGGCGATGGATCGCTGGAAGCAAATTCTGTGGTAACAGCTTTGCCTATTATTATTGCCCCTGCTTCTCTTAATTTAACTACCGACGTGGCATCGTAGTCGGGCACAAATTCTGAAAGTATTCTAGAACATGCACTAGTTCGCATACCAGCGGTATAAAATATGTCCTTGAGACCTACAGAAACACCATGAAGAGGTTTGATGTTGCCGTGCTCTTGATCCAATTCCGATTGTTTGGCTTGTCCTAAAACATCTTCTCTATCAACAGTAACCCAGGCTTTTAATTCTGGATCTAACTCATCTATTCTACTAAGCAAGGTTTCTGCTAAATCTACTGGGGAAATATTTTTATTTTGTATTTCGCTGATAGTTTCAGAAATACTTAATCGATAGGTATCTGCCATCATTCACCTCAATGATTCTATTTGTGCGTGTATGTTTGGTGGTTGTTGATGAAATCCGTTATGGTTCTAATGTAGAATCTGGAATATCATGAATGATCGTATCCAAATGTAGTGCGGTTTGAGTTATCTGAGGCTTTATTTTGTTAGTATATGACTCTGGCCAATGTAGATTTGCTATCGCCAACAGATTTTCCAAGAGAGATATTTTTTCATCGTTGGTGTTTCCTTCTGGCATGTATCCTCCTGTAAAATATTGATATAGGTCTATCTAGATGTCCACCCTCCATCTACGACTAGTAAATGGCCATTGGTAGCGCTAGCTGACGGGCTAGCGAGGTACACAGCTGCTCCAACTAGTTCCTCTGCGTTCATACGTCTTCCTAAAGGCATATTCTCTGATAAATCCCGGGCTAATTCTTCTTGTGTCCTCGTATCGGCTTGTAATAATCCAGGAGTTTCAGTTGGCCCTGGGCCAATCGCGTTAACAGTTATGCCATGTTGAATCCATTCTAGAGCCAACACCTGTGTAAGACTGGCTACACCACCTTTACTGGAACAGTAAGCAGCTCTGTTTTTTGCCCCTACTAATGAAAATTGGGATGCAATGTTTATGATCCTCCCGAATCTCTGCGGGATCATATGCTTGGCTGCAGCCTGAGCACAGAAGAAAGTTCCTTTTAGATTAGTAGACATGACGGCATCCCAATTTTCTTCAGTGACATCTAATGCAGCCTGGCGCTGACGTATGCCTGCATTATTCACGAGAATATCTAGCCGTCCAAAATCTTTAACTATGGTGTTTATAGCTTCCTGTATTTGGGCAACGTCCTGAACATCAAGGGCATAACTCGCACTGCGTTGTCCCATGTCTTGTATATTGCTCTCTACTGACTGCGCTCCATTTAAATGTTCTTCAAGGTCTGAAATGGCTACATCGGCACCAGCTTTAGCCAACCCAATAGCCAGAGTTTTGCCGATACCTCTTGCAGAACCCGTAACAAGGGCTACTTTGCCCTCTAAACTCAGCCCTGTATAATTCATATCTGCATCCCATGTAATTAAAGATTTTTGATTTCTTCTTTATTCCACTGGATCTAGTGATCGTGCTCCAAGTTCTCTGTCTAGAAGTAGTAATGCGTCTCCTTGACCACTGATTAGTTTTAACTGTTCCACTAAGTCGTTTGCAGTTTTTTCTTCTTCTATTTGCTCGGTGATAAACCACTGCAGATGTATTTGGGTTGCTACGTCATTTTCTGTGACAGCAACTTCGTATAACTTGTTTATCAAGGAACTTACATGTCTCTCGTGTTCCAGTGTCTTTTGCATAACGTCTTGTATCGACTCAAATTCTATCGTTGGTTGACCGATTGGATGTAGAATCGCTCTTCCGTCTCTATCATTGATGAAATCAAATATTTTCATTCCGTGAGCATATTCTTCTTGACTTTGTATGCGCAGCCAGTGGGCAAAGCCAGGTAAGTTAATAGATTCACAATATGATGACATAGAGAGATACAGGTATGAAGAGTAGAGTTCTTGGTTTGTGTGTTCATTGAGGGCATCCTGCATTTTTTGAGTAATTGCCATATTTGCACCTGCTGTAACATTATATTTGTATAATTTAGTTTGTTGGCTTGTGGGCATTATATGTGCATGTTACAGGTCTATGCTAGCTGTATTGTGATGATTAATTGTCAATTGGATCTTTTTGGATAATCTAAGTGTTAGCGGAGGAGATTATGGAAGTAGACATGCGGTCTTGCCCTGATTGCAACGCAAAAGTCGCCGATATAGAAACTAGAAACTGCCCTGTGTGTAGCAGTTCTCTTGAGGATGAATCAACCGCTACAGAGCAATATGACACAGAACTAACAGAAAACCCCAGCAAACTTACTGATGAAGATCTAGGTTATACCGACCAGGCGTGGTTGAGAGGAGGGCGATATGACATTGACCCTCCTAAGGACGAAGCTTGATTTGCATCGAGCAATGTCAGGCACTTATTTCGGGCTGTATTTCTCGCCTTCTTCTTTCGATATACGACCCGAAGCCATTAACCACATACGAGAGATCTCTGGCCCCATAAACTTGAAATGGCGTCTAAGTTCTTGCTGTAGTGATGGATATGCATTCCCTGGTATAACATCATAGAACCATTTGCAAAAGCTGCCATATTCAGCTTGTATTTTCTGAATGGTACAGGCATTTTGAATGACTGCGGCAATCTTTGCTTTATTCCTGATGATGTCTTGGTTTTCACTAAGCCTTTTTATGTCCTCTATGACCATAAGAGATACTTTATCGATGTTCCAATTGTAGAAAGCTTTTCGGAAGCCATTACGTTTGAGCAGTATCATTTTCCATGTTAATCCTGCTTGAAATACCTGCAAGCTCATCACTTCAAATAGGCTATCATCGTTATCTTGGCGGTGTCCCCAGATGTTATTTCTATACCAATCTTCGATAGCTTTAACCGTTGTTATATCGTGACTATTTTCGTGTGCCATAATGTTCCGACTCTATTTATGAGAAACCTATAGACGAGTATAATGCCGGAAGCTACAGGAGTCATTAAACCTGAAGATTTGAGGTATATATTTTGCCAGTAAAATTGGATTGGTTAGGTGTTTCGACTTTCAGGGTCATTGTAGACGATATGGTCATTTTCTTGGACGCTTATATCAACAGAGTCCCGTCGGCGCCTAGTGTGGGTTTGAAAGTTGAAGATGTTAGGGCAGCTGACTATGTTTTGGTGGGACATTCGCATTTTGACCACCTCTGGGGAGCTGAAACTATTGCTCGAAACACAGGCGCAAAGATTATTGGTTCCCATGAGACCGTTAGATTGATGGAGCTTGAAGAAGTATCTGGTAGCCAGTTGATGGCTGTTTCTGGTGGGGAAACGATAAAATTGTCAGACTCAGTTTCAGTAAAGGTTTATCCTAGCCAGCATTCGTGTATTTGGAGTTCTTCAGGTAGTTCGAAAGAGGCATGTTTTGGGGATCAAGGCGTTATGCATCATGAGCGGCAAATGCGTTTACAAGAACGCGCGAACCAAAGAGCGTCATCTACTGATCATGGCATGGCAGATGTGATGCGCCATAGAAGTGCTTGCATGCAGTTTCCAAGGGCCGAAGGGGGAGCATACGCATATCTGATTGAGACGCCTGACGGGAGTATCCTATGGAAAGATACATCTGGGCATTGGACAGGAATATTAAGAGATATACGACCTGATGTTGGCATATTAGCCGCGTCTGGTAGAGGGAATATTGACGGTGAGCCAATACAGGGTTCTTTAGCACAATTTGTATCAAGGGAAGTGGAATTACTGAAACCGGGGAAGGTTGTATTATGTCATCATGATGACTGGTGTCCACCGGTGACTAGTCCAACAGACGTCGGGCCTATCCGTCAGGAACTAGAACGACATCATCCGCGGGTATCACTGACAGAAATGGGATATCTGGAAGGATATCCTATCTTGGGTTAGTGAGATTTCGTAAGCACTTATTCTGGAAACCAGCGCCTGGTAAGATTGGCTACTGCTACTAGTGAGAGCATAACTGGTACTTCTACTAGCACGCCTACCACTGTAGCTAAGGCAGCTCCCGAATTAAGACCAAACAAACTAATAGCTACAGCAACTGCTAGTTCAAAAAAGTTTGAAGTTCCTATTAGTGCGGCGGGCGCCGCTGTAGAAAATGGAACTCTCCACAGATATCCTGCCACGTATGCAATACCAAAAATGCCATAACTTTGAATCAATAACGGCACTGCGATCAGTGCGATGACTAGAGGATTGTCTATAATGGTCTGTGCTTGGAAGCCAAATAACAATATTATTGTAGCTAGGAGACCCATTATGGAGAAGGGCTTAATCTTGGATGTAAAGGAAGTTATACTCTGTGTATTGTCTGCTGCATCTAACCTTCTTCTTGTGATATATCCTGCACTGAGTGGTATCACTACATATAAGACTACCGAAATCAGTAACGTTTCCCACGGTACTACTATATTGGTGACGCCCAGTAATAGGGCGGCGATAGGAGCGAATGCGAATATCATGATAATGTCATTTATTGAGACTTGAACAAGAGTGTAGTTTGCGTCACCTTTAACCATCTGGCTCCAAACGAATACCATGGCAGTACATGGAGCAACGCCCAGTAAGATCATACCTGCGATGTATTCCTTGCCTGTTTGCGGATCTACCAGTCCAGAAAATATATATTCGAAAAATAGAATCCCTAATGCTGCCATCGTGAAGGGTTTTATTATCCAATTGGCGACGAGGGTAATACATAAGCCTTTTGGCCTTTTTCCAACGTTTTTTATGGAAGTGAAATCTACGTTCACCATCATGGGGTATATCATCACCCATATGAATATCGCTACGATGAAGTTAACACCTGCGTATTCAATAACTGCGATCGTCTCAAATATATGAGGTCCAACTATTCCCAACCCAACACCTGATGCTATACACAGGCCGACCCATATAGAGAGATATTTTTCAAATAAAGCCATTTTAGATGTTCCCTTGTCGTTTATAGAGAATTTGTTACATGTGTTGATATGATTAATATCTTAAAACAAAACTGGTGAATTATTAGCATCTACAATAACCAATCATGATTTAAATTGTTAGAATGCACATGTAGAATGAATATATTTTCACTGGAGTTATGGTAGAAATTATGGCGACTTTAAGAGACAGAATAGGGTATGACGCAGGAACAACAGATCTTGAAGGGGCGATTGAAACAGCTGGAATACATGGTATTCGTTATTTAAATTTCAATGCCGATATAGGTCCTAATCACTTAGATTTATGGGACGATAAAAGGATCGAAAATATAAAGGCTCAGGCAGTTTCAAAGAAAATAGAGCTTTGTCTTCATACGGCTTCATCTGTAAATGTTGCAGAGTTTTCCCCGTTAGTTAGCAGTGCGGTTGATGAATATCTAAAGGCAAATATAGATTTGTCTGCAAGACTGGACGGGTATGGGGTAGTAGTTCACGCAGGCTACCATTTCAATACGGAAGTGATCGCACGTAGGGATGCCGCGGTGGAAAGATTGAAGAGATCTGTAGAATATGCGGAGCAAAAAAATCAGATATTACTATTGGAAAATCTTAATTTTGAACCTAATGATGCTGAAGTACACTACATGGCACATACAATTGAGGAGACCTCGTTTTATTTAAATGCGATTGAATCGCCAAACTTGGTTTGGTCATTTACCGTAAATCACGCTAATCTGGTGCCTGAAGGTATTGAAGGTTTTTTTAGTCATTTCGGGGTGGATAGGATTTGGGAGGTACGGCTAGCGGATAATTTGGGAGACAAAGAAATACACATGAATCCTGGAGAAGGCAATATAGATTTTGAATCTGTATTTAGAATGATAGAATCTGCCGGATATTCAAAATTCTATTCTATGAACTTTGGGTCTGTACCTGATCGGATAGCAGCTAGGGATATATTTGCCACCTATGAGGTATGAGTAAGTATAAATTTTGTATCCAATGTGGGTCTGTCGTAACGGAGTTTAGTACTCGGTTTTGTAATGATTGTTTGGGCCCAATTGCTAGGTTGAAGCGTCGTTCTGATCGGAGTGCGTTCGGTTGGTCCGTATTCGCAATCTTAACTTTGGTTTTTGTGATATTGTGTCAGTATCTGTAAAAATTCTGCTATTCAATAATCTCAAAATTACCTAAGTGTTTATCAGATATGCTAATACCTAGGCCGCTCACTGATTCTTCCAGTTGCAAATATCCGTCAATGGCATCCGGATCCCCCTCAAATATGTAGTAGAAAAGTTCGTTTCCGATCTCTACATCATAAACCGGGAAATATTCTGATATTGGGCAATTTGTGTTGGACATAGTCATGTGGTAATTGTGCATTTGCCCTGCGTGTGGAATAACTGGCAATTGATAAGCTTCTGCTAGAGCGTTAATTTTCTGTGCGGCGGTTATTCCTCCCACCCTGTTCGTGTCGTATTGAATGATACTGACTGCTTGCATATCTAGTAATTGCCGAAATCCGAATAGTGAGTATTCGTGTTCTCCTCCTGAAATTGGAATAGGGCCGCGATTTAGCTCTGCATACCCATGCATATCATCAGCTATTACGGGTTCTTCTAACCAGCGAGGCTCAAACTTCTCCAATTTGGGTATTATTCTACGAGAATAATCTATGTTCCAGCCCATATATGCTTCGAGCATAAGATCAACATCGTAGCCAATAACTTCTCGTATAGCCTCTATTCGTTTAATGTTCTCTCGCATGCCGTGCATCCCATCTTTGGGTCCAAAACCAAATCTGGTTTTATACCCTTGATAGTTGTTCTTTTTGGCCTCTTCTGCTTCGGATTGCATGTCAGGTATACTTCTCGAATATAATTTAGAGTAGTAGACTGGGATTTTTTCTTTGGTTCTTCCACCTAGTAATTTGAATACTGGTTTGTTTACTAATTTACCCATTAAATCCCAAATTGCTATATCAACAGCACTAATGGCAGTCATGCCTATACCTTTTCGACCCCAAGCTAGTGTTTTCCGATACATTTTTTCCCATATGTATGAATAATCAAAAGGGTCCTCCCCGATAATGAGTGGAGTGTAATAACGATCTATTGCTTCCTTTACTAACGGTGGAGCCAAGGCAGCATTACCTATACCAATTTCGCCGCTATCGGCTTCAACTTCACATGTTAACCATTGGTGAAAGCGGAAACTCTGCATAGCGTCCCCTCTGTCCCATAATACATCTCCGGCGTTAGTGCAGAAATTAGGTTGTGGTGGCACGGTAGGTCCAGTCCAGTTCCAGACCTTTGTACGAACTGATTTTATGTTGGCCATCTAGTCTTCTCCTCATTACTTTGGAACCATACCTGTTATTTTCTTGTGCAAGCTTTGCTGCGTATCCATTGGTTAGTTGATAAATAAAGGTTAACATAAATATCTACTTAACTATTAATAGGATGTTAGCGATGGGACTGTTTGATATTAGATCTAAACTGGCAGGATTCGGATTAGTATCTGTGGTGATCAGCACCCTGCATTTTTTTGAGGATGCTGCGCTTGTTATATTGGGAAGGTACACAACGATAAATATATGGATAGCAATACTAGCTGGAGTAGTTTTCAGTATATGTGTTGCGGGGATTTTTAAATTGCCATTCATAAAACGAATGATGTAATTGAATAATTACGCTTCTGGAGCGATATTTTGTGGGCTAAAGATATTTTTTAGATAGCCGGTTGAGGAGTATATGATGCCAAAATCTTATGCAATAGCACATGTAACTTTCACTAATAGAGATGCATTTATGTCTGACTACGCTTCAAAAGTTGGAGATACGGTGGCCATGTATGGTGGTCGATACCTGGTGCGCGCTGGTGAGGTGTCTTATTCGGAAGGTGAGTACTTAGGTGACATTTCTGTTGTTATAGAATTTCCCAACCGAGAATCAGCTCATGCTTGGCACGACAGTGATGAATATAGGGGCATAGTGTCTGCACGTTATCAAAATAGTGTAACTAATTTCATCATAATTGATGGAGTGCTGGACGTTTCATAAATTTAGACAGTACCGTAATAGGACCAACGCGTAAGAAGGTATGTACATAGTTAGTTATTGACATTATAAGTGGTTGGTGACATGGTTAGTCCGTTCCCAAATCTAAATAACATCTATCTGCAATAAGGGGTGAGATATTATGCCTTGGTTGAAAATGGTAGATCCAAGTACAGTGAGTGGGTACGTTAAAGAGGTTTTTGACGGTTTTGTCCAGCGTCGGGGCAAAGTCCCGAGTTTGTCTCAAGTCTTGGCTAACCGCCCTGAAGTCCTTCGTGGTAGAGAGACTTTAAGGAATGCTGTTAGTGATGGTGCAACAACCCTCGGTCTGCGCCGAGAGGAAATGCTAAATTATTTTGGATCTATGATGGGGCAATGTACTGGTTGAGTATTGAACCACGGAGCGTTGCTCCGTAAACAGTCGAACGACGATCAGGAATTAGTATTAGAGATAGGCAGGGACTATGCTTCTTCTCGACTAGAAGAGCAAGATAAAGTTATGTTAGCGTTTGCGGAGAAGCTTACGTTTAGTCACACAGAGATGGACAAAAATGATATTGAGTCCTTGCGGTCAGTCGGGTTTAGTGATGAAAATATTTTGGACATCATAGCATCAGTTGCTTACAGGAATTTCAGTAATCGTTTGAACATAGCAATAGGTTTGGATGAAGATGTTACTGAAGGAGATCAGGACTTGCTCAATATAGCCAAATCCGGTCATTCGATGAGTTTGGCGTAAAGGACGCGGAGTACTGTGGTATGAGGAGGGGCCCCCGACTTCGGGGGCCCCTCCTCATAAGTGTAGGTAAACAAGAATGAACATTGAAGATAATGGATTGTACTAATGGCCCGATCATTACCTAGGATTCACTATGCCTGGATAATCATTGCCCTATCAATCCTCCTATATCTTAGCGGAGGGTCGATTACTAATGCTTTTGGAGTTGTAATATTACCACTTCAAGCAGAAATGGGATGGAGTCAAGGATCTATCACATTGGCTTATGGCATAGCAATGCTGTTAAGTGCTGTTGTATCGCCGTATTTAGGTATGGCAACTGATAGGTATGGCAGTAGAACAGTTTTGTTTGTCGCTGTAATCTGCTTTTTTATCGGGACTGCCCTGTCTGCCATGGCATCAGAAGTTTGGCACATTTATATTTCCTATGGGATTTTTCTAGGGATAACCCAAAGTTGTTTGAATGTAACTTTAATCACAACAGCAACATATTGGTTTAGAGAAAAACTGGGTCTTGGTATTGGTTTGCTTCAGTTTGCCCAAGGTATTGGTCCTGCGGGAACCACAATGTTGATCGGCTTATTGTTAGCTGTGTTCGATTGGAGATTTGCATTTTGGACTTTATGCATTGGCTGTACGTTGGCAATGAGCACCATGGTCATATTCGTGAGAACCAGGCCATCNGATGTAGGAAAGGAACCATATGGTGGGTCGAATAATACTATGGCAACCATGCCATTCTCTAAGGAAATCAGTAAGCTGAGAGACAAAGTTCGTGCNGCNTCTATACAGTCAACATCTTCATTTTGGAAGTTGGTCATAGTTCATTACTTNGGGTGTTTGTCNCACGCGATAGTGATTGTTTACATTATNCCCATTGCAGTTTTAGCGGGTGTGGAGCCGGTGGCTGCTGCGGGAGTATTAAGTACTTTAGCATTGGTTAGTGGTTTTACTAGATTTTTGACTCCCGTTATCGCCGAGAAGTGGGGCGCTAAAGAGACAATGGCCGTCATGTATGTACTCCAGGGTATTCCAATTTTAATGTTATTCTGGAGTCAAGACGTTTGGGCATTTTATGCTTTTGCCGTTTTGTTTGGCATAGGTTATGGCGGAGAAGGGTCTGCATTTCCAATAATTAACAGGAGATATTTCGGAGAAGGTTCATTGGGTCGATCTTTCGGGTGGCAATTGTGTGGCGCGCAGATCGGTATGGCCACCGGTGGATGGATAGGTGGAATACTATTTACTATCTTTGGAAATTACATTATCACTATAGGTATCTCGGTTGGAGCAAGCCTACTGGGAGCTGTTGTGATCATGACTATGGATAATACGGACCGAGTGCTCATAGAAGAATGGGAACTTAACTTGCCTCAGCACGCACGGTCAGAAGCGTACCTTTCGGGTGTCTCCTAGGCGTTATATCTAAACTCCCCAATGTAATGCAACAGGTGAATGTTGCTCTGCTAGACTCAATAGTCCTTTACGTATCTCGGCCGACAATGGAGGAACAGGATGTCTACAGACATCAGTTTTGATCACTCGTCCTTCTTTCATAATTGCTTTAGCAGCTCTGAACCCGCATTGTTTATTTTCGTAATTTATTAAAGGTAGTATTTTATTGTATCTGTTTGCGGCTTCATCGCGATCTCCTGACAAATACGATGACACTATCGGCTTGATCAGATCGGGAATCATAGATGATGGCATGTTGCCGCTTGCCCCAGCATCAAGGTCTGCGATTAACGTTATTGCTTCTTCTCCGTCAAAAGGTCCTTTTATGAACTTTCCTCCGCGCTCAATCAGTTGCCGTAATTTAGATGCGGCTTGTGGAGATTCTATCTTGAAACAGCTGACTTGATCGAGTTCCGTAGCCATCTTTAGTAATAAATCCACCGGTAGATCAATCCCAGATATTGGCGCATCTTGTACCATTATTGGTATTCCTACCTTTGACACTTCGGCAAATTGTTGAAATATTTGGTCAGGAGAGCCCCTTAGAGAGGATCCGTGATAAGGCGGCATCATCATCACCATTTCAGCTCCCAGAGATTGGGCTTCTTTTGCACGCCTTACTGTTATATCGGTCGAAAAGTGGCTTATGGTAACGATAGTAGGTATGCGCCCGTCAATGTGACGTAGGCATAGTTCAGTAAGAATTTTACGCTCTTCATCTGATAACAGAAATTGTTCGGAGTAATTAGCTAGTATGCAAACTCCGTCCACTTTCTGGTCAACGATGCAATCCATAACTCTCTTCATATCGTCGAGATCAATCAATCCCGATTCAGTAAATGGGGTTGGAGCTACCGGCCAAACGCCTTCATATTGTGACATATATAACCTATAGTAGTTCTGATATTCTTCATAAAACCCTGCAAGGGGAACTATATCATTAAGCATGCGAGTGTGCTATTGCGGTATCATTAAAAATACAAAAAGGCATCCATCCTGATTTTCGGGTACATACTGGTCTACAAGGAATATATGAACAATAGTAAAAAAATATCAATATTTATTGCAGTTTTGGTGGTGTGGATAGCGAGCCTTTATATCGCTGCCCAGTTAGGTATATCTCAAGCCCTCGAAAAAGTTGAGAAGGATCAAATAATTGCAGAAACTCGCAAGTCTCTAGCGGTATGTGAAGATGCGTTGAAACGCAGGACGGGTTACGAGGCCGGATTTATGAAAGGTGAATTCTTAAGGACCTCAGAAATGGTAGCTTGGGTGGCACAAAGTCTTGAAGAGGCAAAAAAGGATATAGAAAAATATTGTTGAATGTTCCATCATAAGTACTCGGGTACATATTCCGGCGATTGGTATGGGAAGAGAGGTATACAAGCATGAGAGCAATGGTTCTAAAAAATTTCAATGAACCACTAGTAGAAGAATCAGTACCGGACCCAATATTCGATGAAGACGAAATAATAATCAAAGTACAAGCTAACGGTCTCTGCGCTACAGACTTGAAAATCCAGACAGGAACGGTTCCAACAGTGTCCTTACCGCACGTTCAAGGACACGAAGTCTCGGGCGAAGTAGTATCTGTTGGGTCCAAAGTGCCGCATTTATCCTTTGGCGATCGAGTGACCGTATACCCAACCAGAAACTGTGGCTTTTGTAACTATTGTCGACTAGGTTTGGAAAATTATTGTTCTGATGCTCCACGGACTGGTTTTGAGGTGGATGGTGGATTTAGCGAATACATGAAAGTTCTAGGGCGTAACGCAGTCAAGATATCGACTGATGTCCCGGCGGAGTTGGCAGCGATAATACCTGATGCTATGGCAACGGCATACCACTCCTTAGTGCAGAAAGCGAAAACACAGGTTGGCGAAACTGTAGCTGTTATAGGATTAGGTGGATTAGGTATTCATACTGTACAACTCGCGTCTGTCATGGGAGCTCGGGTTATAGCTATTGATGTAATTCCTGAAAAAATTGCTGCCGCTCAAAATTATGGAGCTGACGAAGTGATTGATGCTTCTAATGAGGACACTATAACCCGTGTAATGGAATTGACGGGAGGCTTGGGAGCTGATGTAGTTGTAGAAGGTGTGGGCGGCGAAGTAGTTCCTAGAGTGTTACATGATTGCTTCAAGATACTGAGACTAGGGGGGAGATTGGTGGTAATGGGTTACGCGTATGGTAAAGACCTGACTATCGATACAGCAGATCTGATATATGGGCAATGGAACGTCATAGGTACTCGAGCATCGACCCTTCAAGATGTAGTTGAGACAGTAAAACTAGTAGAACAAGGTCTCTTGAATCCGGTAGTATCCAAAACCTTCAATCTAGCGAATGTAAATGAGGCTTTGCAAATGTTGAAAGATTCTCCCCCTGTGGGGAGAATAGTCCTAACGCCTTTCTAGCTTGCCGCTTATAAATTTTATTATCCAGACAGGAGAATGTCTCTAAATGCAAACTTTAACTCTCAGTACTGCGGTTGGTAATTATGGTCATACGCGGCCTCTTAAAGATGGATCAATAGTTTCATCCAGTTTTAAGTTAGACCATAAAGAAATTACCCCCGTGATTAGTATATTTCGCCGGATGGTTAGGGGACTAGAATTTGATGTTTCGGAAATGGCCCTTTCCACGTATTTGTGCGCAAAGGCACATGGCAAACCGTTTACGGGCATACCCGTGTTTCTTACTCGTAGTTTTTACCATTCAGGTCTGTTATATAACCGGAAGTCTGGTATTAAATCAGTTTCAGATCTATGTGGCAGACGTATCGGCGTTCGAGGATATACAGTCACTCCTGGAGTATGGACTAGAGCGATTTTGGAGACTGTATATGGAGTTGATTTGGATTCTGTGATATGGGTTTTGTCAGGAGATGAGCATGTAGCAGAGTATATTCCACCTCACAATGTGATAAGTTCTTCGAATAGTAATCTTATGGATATGCTAATTTCAGGAGAAATTGATGTGGCTATAGGTGCCGGAAAGTCGGATTCTCCTGATATACAACCTCTGTTTCATGATCCTGAGCAATACGATAGGGGATGGTTTGAGGACACAGGATTGTATCCAATAAGCCATATGTTAGTAATAAGGGATGAAATCTTGCAATCCAATCCCGAGATCGCAGGGCAGTTGTTTGATTTATTCTCGAAAGCGAAGGACGACTATCTTTATTTTTTGAATAAGGGAGACGGATTGAGTTCTCAAGACCATGAAATGCTAAATTTTAAAGATATTGTTGGAGGGGATCCTATTTGTTATGGGATTGAAAGCTCTCGAGATACGTTAGAAGCCTTTATAGAATTTAACGTTAGACAAGGAGTGATATCTGAACCAGTTTCGGTAGATAGTCTGTTTGCGAAGTAGACTAAGTGTCGAATGAAATTCAATCAGACTGGCTCAAATGTAGGGCAGTATAGCTAATGTCTTGTAAGTATTCGATAATGATTGGGACTATTTTGGGAATGACGAGCGTGATAATGGGAGCTTTTGGCGCGCATTATCTCGAATCCGTCTTGGATTCTTATGCTATCAATATCTTTGAAACAGGAGCGAGGTTTCAAATGTACCACTCTCTGCTGTTGATACTAATTGGATTGGTACAGCATAGTTGGCATTCGCGCTTGTTGATTCTTGCTACCATTTTTATCTCGGTAGGCATCCTAATATTTTCTGGCAGCTTGTATATTATTGCATTGTCTGGAATTAGTATTATCGGGGCAATCACGCCCGTTGGTGGAGTTAGTTTGATAATTGGCTGGGCGCTATTGGTTTTGTCATCCGCTCTCGTCATAAAGCGTAAGTCAATTGAAATACGAGATTCATAATAAGAGGGGATATTCATGTTAATAGTAGATTCACAGGTGCACATTTGGTCTCAGGGTCTGCCGGGTAATAAGGCGCATAGGCAAATCACGTCTTATTCTGTAGATGATTTGTTGTCTGAAATGGATGAAGGAGGAGTTAATGCGGCTGTGATACATCCCCCAGCTTGGGATCCGAACTCTAACAGTATTGCTATAGATGCTGCGGCACGATTTCCTTCGAGACTTTCTATACTTGGTAATTTTCCTCTTGATCAGGAGAGCAGTAAAGATCTAGTTGATAGCTGGAATAATCAGACAGGAATGCTTGGGTTGAGATTTTCCTTAAATCAACCTCACCAGAGCACTTGGCCCACAGATGGCACTATGGATTGGCTTTGGCCGGCAGCTGAGAGAGCTGGACTGCCAGTGGGTTTAGCCGCTGCAAGCTTTATGCCCGTAGTCGCTAGGGTGGCAGAGCAATATCCGAACCTTAAATTGATCGTTGATCATATGGGGCGCGGTTCAGGTCTCGTAGACGACGCTGCATGGGAAAGTTTGCCCCAATTGTTAGATTTAGCTAAATTCCCTAATGTAGCTGTGAAAGCAAGCGGTGCTCCTAGTTATTCCAGTCAGCCATATCCATATGGAAACATACACGACCACCTTCATAGAATATATGATGCGTTTGGGCCTGATAGGATGTTTTGGGGTACTGATATAACTCGTATGCCTTGTTCTTGGAAAGAGTGTATAAGCTTGTTTACTGAAGAATTATCGTGGTTAACGGAAAATGACAAAGAGTTGATTATGGGTCGGGCTTTGTGTAAATGGATAGGATGGGACTTGGACATGTAGTGCCGCATGAGCTATATCAGACCCTGAAAGCAACTAGATTATTATTTTATCAGTGATCTAGTCGAGCTTATTTTCATATCTGTTTGAAGGAGTCGGAAGACCGAGATTACCTCTGAGAGTGTCGGATTGGTACGCTTCCCTAAATAATCCTCTTTTTTTCAGTTCTGGCAGAACTAAGTCGACAAAGTCATCAAATCCATCTGGTAATACCGCAGCATTTAGCATGTATCCGTCGCAAGCTGCCGTTTCAAACCATTCTTGCATAGTGTCTGCTACTTGGGTGGGTGTTCCAAAGAATGCTGGTTTGGGTGTTGTGGTTCTTAATGCTAGTTCTCTCAGGGTAAGCTTTTCTTCGCTGGCTAGTTTTTTTAAACGGTCTGTTGCACTTTCCCAACCATTTCTAGCGAAGTCACCTAATTCTGGGAATGGATCATCGAGGTCGTATGAGCTGAAATCCATATCGTTAAAGTATCTCCCAAGATAATTTACAGCGTCTTCTATATTGACCAAGTTAGTTATCTCTTGATACTTTGACTCGGCGATTATAGCTGTATTGCCAACCACTGGAGCACAACCAGGCAATATCAGAATGTCGTCCGTTCTTCGGCCATGGGAGAGCGCACGACCTTTGACGTCTTTGTAAAATTCTCTAGCATCTTCTATTGATGCTTGGCCAGTAAAGATCACATCAGCATGTTTCGAAGCAAATTCCTTGCCGGCTTCAGATGAACCAGCCTGTATTAGCAATGGACGTCCCTGTCGTGATCTCGATATATTTAAAGGTCCCTGAACCGAATAATGCGTTCCAACATGGTTTAATCGGTGCATTTTTGATTGGTCAAAAAATACGCCCTCGTCTTTATTTCTTATAAACGCATCATCTTCCCATGAATCCCATAAACCTTTGGTGACTTCAAGGTATTCATCAGCTATCTCGTAACGCAAATCGTGCTTTGGATGTTCAGGCTTGCTGTAATTAAGAGCAGAACCTTCTAATGGGGAAGTCACTATATTCCAGCCAGCTCTGCCATTACTGATATGGTCTATGGATGCGAATTGCCTTGCTACTGTGAATGGCTCACTATAAGTGGTTGATAGTGTGGCAGCTAAGCCTATGTGACTGGTTTCTATGGACAGTGCTGCCAATAAGGTTAGAGGCTCGAATCGATTCAGAAAATTTGGGTGAGATTTTTCACTGATATAAAGTCCATCCCCAAAGAACACGAAATCCAGTAAAGCTTCTTCGGATTTGCGAGTTAGATTCTTGTAATATTCGAGACTGATAGCCCCGTCCGCAACTGCGTTAGGGTGTCTCCAAGACGCCATGTTGCTACCTGTTCCAGCTAGAAATGCTCCGATACGCATCATCTTGTTGCGAGTCATTACTTCACCAATATCAGATAGATTTGCTATGCCCAGCAAATTTCGCTGAGCAGCTCATAAGACCTAAGACGGTTCTCGAAGTCGTTAATAGCTGTCACAGCGAATATCTCGTTTACGTTGTATAAATATCTAATCTCGTCTATCTTCTGCTTTACTGTCTTCTTTGAGCCGTGGATAACGCTTCCTGGTTGCAGTTCGTAGGTAAACTTTTCACCAGATTGTTTGCCTAAGTCCTCGGCAGATTCTATTGAGAACACAGTGAACGTTCTTCCGCTTTCTAAGGTTACACGGACTATGACTATGTCTGAGGCGTAATCTTTAGCGGTCTTTTCCGAGTCGGCGACAATAATCGGCAGGGCCAACATCAGGTTCGGTTCCCTGACGGTGTCACGCTTGTAACAATCTGAGTAATTTTCTATCGCAGCTGCCATAATATCCCGATCATTATTTAAGAACGCGGCGAACACATAAGGAAGTTCCATTTGTGCGGCCAGAACCGCGCTCGATACCGTGGTTCCTAGAAGAAACAGATCAGCTGGTACGTCAGGGATAGGTTTAGCTTGTATACCATACAGCGGATTGTCTGGGGGTATATTGTCGATTATAAATTGTTGCAAGGCAGTTAATTTCGCTTCAAAAGAATTTATCCCAGGCTCTTCTGACGTTTGAAGGGCTTTGGTTGTAATCGGTAGGCCTCCGGGCCCCCTGCCCACACCAAGGTCTACTCGACCTGGTGATATGGAAGATAGTAAGTTAAAATTTTCGGCTACTTTATAGGGGCTGTAATGTTGCAGCATCACACCACCAGAGCCTATCTTTATATGCTCGGTTTTGGCGAGTAAGTGGGACACCAATACTTCTGGAGACGACCCCATATGTCTCGGAGAATTATGGTGCTCTGATACCCAAAATCTATGATAGCCCCAAGACTCGGCTTTTTGGGCTAACTCTATTGTATGTGAGATAGCCTGTCTTCCAGATTCAAATTGATTGGCAGGACTTTGATCCAGAATATTTATTCTGAAATTCCCTTCTAACATGGTGAAATATTAACATCCGTACAAATTAAGTGCACTAAGTTACGCAACTATGAAATTAAATATGGAATTCTGCTATGGAAAGATGCTAATATTCGGGAATCCCTCAAAAGATTTGTGGAGTTAGTACTGTGTCGAATAATCTTATTACCGACGATATCAAGGCCCTTATTGGTAAGGACAGCGCACCTGAAACAAACCGCTTTGCTATTAGTGATGAAATGGCTTTCGATGTTGCTGATGCTATTGAAGACTTTAATCCGTTATATGTTGACCCCGAATATGCACGCAGCAGTAGATTTGGAACGTTGCTATGTCCTCCTTTGGCGACATGGAAAGATATAGGTCCTCCTATAGGTTACTTCGGTGCGGGCCAGGAATGGCATTTTGAAGTTCCATTGCCGTTTAATAGTTATGGACTCAACGGTGGTAGTGATTGGCAATTTTTGCGCCCTTGTCCAGTGGGTACATGGATCACAAGAAGATTTAGAATGCTTGATATTTTTGAAAAACAGGGACGTTCCGGTCCGTTAGTTTTCATAGTTCGAGAGGAAACGCAAACTGATCAATCTGGAAATATTATTAATAAAGCGAAGCGGGTAAGTATACATAGAGCTTTACCTGAGGGTGATACACCAGACACTGTCGCATTGGCAAATGATACTCTGCAGGATGTCATTGTTGCCCCACCGAATCCTGAGGTTATTCTGCCTAAACCTGAACATAAATCGGAAAACCAGAAATATTTCGAAGATATATCTGTTGGTGATCAATTGGAAGAAGTTATTAAAGGTCCTATGACTACAACTCATTTGATTCGTTGGGCAGCGGCTAATGGTAATTATGCTCGCATTCATTGGGACCTCCCGTTCGCTCAATTACATCAGGGGCTCAAGAATGTCGTAGTTAATGGATCCTTGAAGAATCAATATCTCGGACAATTGTTGATTAAGTTTGCCGGAGAACAAGGATGGTTTAAACGGTTCTATGTTGAGCATAGAGGCATGGATTTTCCGGGAGACACCATAACCGCAGGCGGGATTGTTACAAAGACGTACGAATCTGGCGGTTACGGGTATGTTGAGTGTCAGGTTTCTCTTACGAATAATAGAGGAGAAACCACTGCTTCTGGAAATGGTAAGGTAGTTCTGCCAAAAAGAGGCCAGTCTTTGCCTATTGAATGGGCTGTAGAAAATTGGTAGCTTCTCAGATGCTCGAAGGTGTACGTGTTTTAGAGGTGGGTGGTGGTATATCAGCTCCGTTTTGCGGTAAGTTACTTGCGGATTATGGGGCTGAAGTTATTAAAATTGAAACTCCCTCTACAGGAGACGTTACCCGGTCAACTGGTCCTTTTGTGAAGGACGATCCCAATTTAGAAACAAGCATACCATTCCTCTATTTAAACACTAACAAAAGTAGTCTGACTCTAGATATATTTAGTAGTATGGGGAAATCGATACTGTCTAATTTATTGAGATCGAGCGATATTGTGGTGCACAATTTGGCGCCTGCAGATCTGGATTCGGCAGGACTAGCACCTGAATCCCTGCAAGTGGTTAATCCTGGGCTAATAAGCACGTCAATTACTCCTTTTGGACTGTCAGGATCGTATAAAGATTATGAGGCGAGTGACATTATCGTATATGCTCTGAGTGGTCTTATGTATCACTCGGGCGATTCTGATCGTGAACCATTGCGAAATGTGCTTAATCAATCTTTTTATGTTGGAGGGATAAATGCGTCAGTGGCTACTATGGCCGCCTTATTCCAAAAGTTAACTGATGGGCAAGGCCAGACTGTAGAAGTTTGTTTGACTGAATGTCTTGCGTCTCATCTTGTACAGGCAGTTCCATATTACGAGTACATGGGAGCAATAAAAGGGAGGAGACCTATCAGAGGTTCTGGTTTTGACGAATTAATGCCGGCTAGAGATGGATATGTGGTTCCGTCTATACAGGGCTCTCAACCTTGGTCAGTTATCGCAGGATTAATTGGCTCACATGAACTCCAAGATGAAAAATTTGCAACTGGAGCTGGGCGTATCGAGTATGGGGAACAAATAAAACAGCTGGTGATCCAAGGATTGTCTAAATGGGATCGAAAGCCGCTGTTTGAAGCCTCAGGAGAAAAGAGATTAGTATTTGGGATGGCTCAAGATGCGGGTGATTTGTATCAATGCCCACAACTGCAGAGCCGCGGTTTTTTTGAAGAAGTGAATCATCCGGTAGCCGGCACCGCAAGATATCCTGGTATGGGTCCACGGTTGTCAGATTATAGATTCCTAGGGTACACACCCGCTCCTCTACTTGGTCAACATAACAATATGTTTCTGAAAGATGAATTAGGCTATACCGCTGAGGAAATCCTTGATTTGTATGTCTCCAAGATAATCTGAGGATTGTGCAGTTATATATGAGAGATTGTTTAGCATGAATAGACTACCGTTAGAAGGCGTAAGAGTCGTAGACATAAGCAGGGTATTTGCTATGCCTTACTGTGGAGCGTACCTTGCTGATTTGGGTGCGGAAGTCATCAAAATAGACACGCATTATTCAGCGTTTGTTGATACGACTAGGACCCTGAATGGACCGTATCCAAACAATGAGCCTACTGAGGATTATTGGGAGACAGCCGGTACTTTTCAGACATTGAATAGAGGGAAGCGCAGTCTTACGTTAGATTTGAGGTCTGAAAAGGGACTAGAGACATTAAAAGAACTTGTCGCAATTAGTGATATATTTCTCGAAAATTTCACTCCTCGAGTGATGCGTAGATTCGGACTAGATTATCCTAATCTAAAGCAAGTTAAACCTGATCTTATAATGGTTTCTAATACCGGATATGGGCATAGTGGTCCTTGGAGCAACTTTGGGGCAATGGCGACAGCATTGGAACCAACACATGGTACTGGCGCTTTCATGGGTTATTTAGAACCAGATGACACGGGTAACCTTTCTGAAGGTTTTATCCCTAATAAAATTGCGAATTCATACACGGATTTCTTGGCAAGTTGGACGGGACAACTTGCAGTTTTAACAAGTTTGTACAACAGGCATAATACCGGTCAAGGCATGTGGATAGATTTAGCAATGTATCAAGTAGGCGCATCATTTATGGGTGAAGGCATTCTAGATTACGCATTCAATGGGCGTAGGACTCGCAGATTAGGTAATAGGCATGAATATTACTCACCTCATGGTTGTTATCAATGTATTGGCCAGGATAATTGGGTAGTTTTGGCGGTAAGAGACGATTATGAATGGACCACTTTGTGTAAATTGATAGGTGAAAAAGAACTGATAGACAATGAACAGTATCATGATCCGATGGTCAGATATAAATTTCAAGATCGGATCGACGAAATTATAAATGCGTGGACATATTCGAGAAGTTCCAACCAAATTATGATACTTCTTCAGGAAAATGGAATTCCCTGTGGTCAAGTTTTGAATGCTAAGGAGATGCTTGCCGATAATAATTTTATTGACAGAGGTTATTTCGAATCTATAGAGCATCCAATTAGTTCGGGAATAGGAAAACGGAGGTATACTAGTCGCGGGTGGAGTTTGTCAAGAAACCAGATAAGTATCAAAACACCCGCTCCTTCATTGGGTGAAGCTAACGAATATGTTCTGGGAGAACTTTTAGCTCTCCCTCATGAACATGTTGTGGCATTAGAAGAGCAAGGAGCGATAGGAGAAACCTTGGAGGGAGCAAAGATCCCGGAAGTTATATCTCTAGAACGCCAATCAGAACTTGGCTGGATTGTAGATTACGATGAGAGCAGATAAAAATTAGCGAGGGAAATCAGATTGTTATTGATTCATCAGGTAAATAGTTATACGCCTATTGGTTGGAGAGTTTAATTCATTCTATGAGTGTATTCAGCTTAATACTAGATCGTTTAAATATTGTGGGTGCGTTTAAGCAATTAGGTTCGACACAACAGCGCAAAGACACGCTTTTCGCATTAGCTTTCGGACAACTATTAGTCCAATCAACGTTCATTCCCATTACCCTTACTATTCCGTCTATTGCTCATTACTTTTCAGTGGATATAGATGATGCATCGTGGTCGGTAATAGCCAGATTGTTAGTACTTGGGAGCACTGTATTTATATCTGCTAGGTTAGGGGATAGATACGGTTATGCTCTGGTGTTCTTCGTTGGAATAATCGTAATGTGTATAGCTAACCTATTAGCTGCGACATCTGGTAGTTTAATTCAGTTAATAATATGGAGTGGACTAGGTGGTGCCGGAGGAGCACTAGTATCTGCTAATTCCAACGCTATTTTGAGTGTCGTATTCTCGGCCAACGAAAGAGGTAGGGCTTTTGCGGTACCTGTAACTGCCTCACGAATTGGAACTTTATTAGGTGTGGCCTTATACGGCTTATTTTTGTCATTTGTAAGTTGGCGGTTGGTATTTGTCAGTACGCTGCTTATGGGTTTATTGGCAATATACTATAGTTACCCAATATTGAAGTACCATTTTCAAGGACTATTGGGAGAACGTAAATACATCAAGATCAATTATTTGTCAGCAGCCTTATTGGTTGCGACTTTGAGTGTCTTTATCTTATCAGGATCACACTTGCATGATGGATCAGAATCCTTTACCTCCCCAGAAGCGTTGGGTTATCACATACCTATGCACGCTTTGGCTTTGGCCTTAGGGTTGTTATTTTTCGTAATGCAAATTAGAAGCCCCAATCCGTTTTTAGATTTTCAGTACTTTAGGCGAAAATATTTTTCTATGGCCTTGTTCAGTAATACGACTTTCCATTTATCTATGCTGACTATTTTTACTCTAGTTCCAATTGTGGTTGAGGATGGGCTCGGGTATACACCGATAGTGGTGTCGTGTATTCTGCTTGTTCACCAGAGCTTTGGATTATGGCTTCCGGCGATAGCAGGGATGATTTACGATAGGTATAACCCAAGATGGCTAGGTCCAGTTTCTCTGATGTTAGTAGCCACTGGTGTAGGATTGCTGGGTATTTTTGCGTCTGTTGTGCCGGTGTGGGGGATCCCTATACTGCTTGTCCCTGCCTCTGTAGGGACAGGATTGTTCATATCCCCTTATAACGCATTGGTTATGAATACGTTGCCTGAGAATAGAGGATTTGCTTCAGGAATGCTGGAGACTACCAGGCAAATGGGACATACGATTGGTACTACAATGGCGGCAATGATATTAGGTATAAGTTTGCCTGCGACAATAGCACTTATACCGGATACTGATGCACAGATCTATTATCAACAGGGCTTTAGATTAGCATCTCTGACTGTTGTATGGATAGTTTCTGCAGGTTGTATTGTAGCTCTATTCCAGAAAGTACCGGTGGTGACGGCGACTTCTGGTAGTCAGGAAGGTTCCGCGCCTGCAAGAGCGAACTAATGAATATCTGTTTCAACGTTTGAACAGCCAATCGTATCGACATGAAGTTAATTGGATGCTACGAGGGGGCACATGTCAAAAAATATTGCGGTGATTGGTACTGGTGCTACCGGAAGTGTAATTGGCGGTTTGCTCACGGCCGGAGGTCAGAATGTAACTATGATTGACCAGTGGGGGCAACATGTAAATGCCATGAAAGAGTCCGGGCTGCATATATCCATTCAAGAAGAAGAATTTACAGTGCCTGTCCACGCGATACACCTTTATGAGGTATGTCAGCTCGACACGTTATTCGATATTGTTTTTATAGCTTGTAAATCTTACGACACTTTATGGCTAACTCATTTGATTGCTCCGTACCTGCAAACCGACGGATTCATGGTCTCTGCTCAAAATAGCTTAAATGATGAGTGGATTGCTCCGATCGTAGGCCACAATAGAGACATTGGATGTGTTTTGACGATGTCATCAGAGGTGTTCGAGCCAGGACATTTGAAGCGTAACACGCCTATGGACAGAGTCACGTTTACTGTTGGAGAATTGAGCGGTCGTATAACCCCCAGATTGCAAGAACTCCAACAAATTCTGAGTTCTGCAGGCAAAACAGAACTGACGACCAACTTGTGGGGGCTCAGGTGGTCAAAACTAGTTTTTAATTCTACTGTTGCGCCTGTGTGTGCTCTATCAGGGTTGGGCCCAGCTCATTTAGCGGATGCTCCTGAAAGAGTGCGTATATGTCTGGAATTAGGTCGAGAAGCACTTTTGGTGGGTCAGGCTTTGGGGTACTCTATGGAACCAGTTTTTGGTTTGAGTATGGAAGAAGCAATCGCTTCGCCAGAATCATTAATAGAAAATATAGTAAAGGCTTCACGGTTCGAGGGAAGAGGGGCGAGATCATTTTTCCATCAAGATGTTCTGAAAGGGAGGCCCACAGAAGTAGATTTTATAAACGGTTTAGTATGCAGGAAGGGTAGAGAATCTGGCGTTGCTACCCCTGCTAATGATGCGGCAGTGGAATTTGTTAAACGACTAGAAAGAGGAGAGTTATCTCCTGACCCTGTAAATATCGTTCGTCTAGAGAGTTACATGGCTATCTAAATACACATATATTGATTTTATTTGGGGGCTAGAATGGTAGAAAAAAAAGGTCGAGCTGTCATGATGGTTATGGTGGACATTGATGCAGAGCTGGATGGTGATTTTAATGCGTGGTACGACCAAGAGCATGTTCCTGAATTGTTAACGATGCCTGGGTTTTTGAATGCTGGGAGATACCAGGCTATAAAAGGCGGGCCGCGTTATCTTGCATGCTATGAATTAGAGTCAATAGATGCGCTACAAACTTCCGAATATCTCAATATGCGGAAGAATCCATCTGATTGGACTAAGAGGATATCGCTGTCTACTAATGGGCGAAGTTACGTTCGTAATGTATATACGCAAATTTATCCGGATACAAGGGATGAAAATACTTTAGGTAGAGGTATGGCACCCGCTCTGCAAGTAGGTCGGATGGAAGTCCCCGAGGATATTGAGGCAAAATATAATGAATATTATGATACAGTCAGGACTCCATCTAATTTAACAGTTCCGGGATGCATAGCAGTGAGAAGATACTCAGCAGTTGAAGGTGGGCCAAAGTATCTCACGATCTATGAATTTGAACATGAAAAAGTCCCAGAAACGTTAGCATGGGAAGAAAGACGTTCTATGGATCGCATGCATGAATTTATTGGTGGAAACTATGGGCATGCGCATGGTTCACCGGGTGTATATCGACGCATATTACCAGCTAGGTCGTTTTAACGATAAAGGGAGTACTGATTTGATTGTTCAGTACTCCCTTTATCGTTAAACAGCCAGTAAATTTAGTCCTCTGTTGTTTGTTCAAGTTGCTCTGGAGGGGATTGCATATTCATTTGGTTAGGTGTCAATACATGTGAAAGAATGAAATGTCCTACATCCCTTCGCATAGGGTCTGATACTTCACATCCGCGCAAAAAATCAAATCCGGGATCCAGTTCCTCTATTAGTTGAGCGACTTTAGAAGTTCCATGTCTAGCAGCGACAAGATATTCAATGCTTTTTGGATCTCGTCCCAACTCCTCTTCTTCTCGCCCTGTTTTTTCCAAATCTTCTTCGTAGTCTACTTGGTCGGATATTGCTAAAGACTTTAAAGCTTCTTGACGGTGTTCATTTATTTCTTTGAATAGGCTGTATAGTGATTGGACCAACGTAGACACGGCCTCGAGTCTATGTGCTACTTGGCGTTGTTTATCGGTAGCCAATTTGACTTCACTTTTCGCTCTTTCTGTTGCGTTCTCTCTAGCCAGATTCCGTTCATTACGTTGCTTAGTTTTAGCTAATTCGTCTCGAAGTCTGGGGGCGTCTGACGCGAGGGATTCCAGTTTTTGTACTTGGTTCTCGGCTTCCTCAGCAAGCCTCAATTGTGCTTCAAGAGAGGTAGTGTCTACATTTACCATTTTTTAAGCTCCTTCAGTGAAAAATATATTCCCTGAAACCATGCTAGGCTTTTCTGAAGGGTACAACTGAACGTTGACGATTCTGATGTCTAGCTTCTTTTGTGCTGTGCTGAAAACTATTAAAACGTATTGCCTATGAGTGCTTCAATAAAAATCAATGCGGGAAAAGAGCAAAACAGACTTATGTTGGTCAAATATCGGGTTTACGGTGCCTATAATTACAAATCAGACAGGTGAATATAGGGATGATATGATACGCCTCAAAGAGATTGTATTTATAAGGAGATGTTATGGCGATAGAAAAAATTTCTTCGGAATTAGACCATATAGTGGCGTCTAATGCGGAAATAATGGAACTTGGTAGTGGGTACGGTGGAGAACATGGGCCAGCGGAAGGCCCGTTATGGTGGTATGAAGATAACTATCTTCTCTTTAGCGATATACAGAATAACTGCCGTATGAAATGGTCAGAGTCGAAAGGCATGACAGTTGCTATGGCTCCTAGCAATCGGTCAAACGGCTTAACTAGAGATCTTCAAGGTAGATTATTAGCGTGCGAGCACGACACTAGGAGAGTAACTCGAACCGAATTGGATGGTAGTTTGACAGTTATAGCTAATAGTTTTCAGGGAAGACAGTTAAACCGTCCCAATGATGTAGTGGTTAAATCTGACGGTAGTATTTATTTCACCGACCCATGGACTCATAGGCGTCCAAGAGAAGAATGGGATCTAACATTTTCTGGCGTTTACAGGTTGTCTGCTGATCTGGGTACACTAACGCTCTTAGTAGGAGATTTTTTGGTGCCCAATGGAATAGCTTTTTCTCCCGATGAGAGTGTTCTATACATAAACGATACTAGAAGAGGGCATATAAGATCATTTGATTTGCAAGACGATGGGACTCTTGCACTTGCATCAGATAGAATTTTCTGCGATCTAACGGGACATCTCCCAGGTGTACCTGATGGAATGAAAGTAGATGTGGAAGGGAATGTTTACTGTGGAGGATCTGGGGGATTGTGGATTCTGGATCCAACAGGCTCGCATCTTGGAACAATAGCGCATGGCCAATCAGCCACTACTAATCTATGTTTTGGAGGTAGAGATTGGAAAACGTTGTTTTTCACGACGAGGGGAACGTTAGGTAGCGTAAAATGTAACATATCAGGTATTCCTACTCCAGCTAATCGGTAATTGATACATAACTAGTTATTAGTTGCAAAGAGTTTGTGGCTGTAATATTCTGACCGTGAAACTGGGCTTGGGTAACCGCATTAGATTGGGTGTAATCTGATAGTTGTAGGAGGAGTAAATGAAAAGGTTGAGGTTTTCAGAAATAGATCACATTCCTTTGGGTCCTGCAAATGCAATAGATGGTTGGACTGGGGGAGAAGTGCATCGTACTAGACAACCACTACTAGCCGATGGAGCAAGCAAGTTTTTTAACGCAAGTATTGTTCATTTTGAAAAAGGCGCTATCACTGGTTGGCATAAGCATGATACGGATCAGATACTGGTGATTACGTCTGGCAATGGAGTGGTAGCCAATGAGACTGACCGGGTAGAAGTAGCGGTGGGAGATGTGGTCCAGGTATTAGCTGGCGAAAATCATTGGCATGGTGCAACATCTGAAACTTATATGAGTCATATAACTATTACAGGGACCTCGTAGCTTAGCACACAGCGACTGGAATAATGTTTTGAGAGAGGAGTAAGGATGGACCTAATAGAGGAACAGCTAACTCAAAGTAAAACGATTGCGGTTGTGGGATTGTCTGATAATCCTGAAAGAGCAAGTTATGGAGTTTCCAGATATATGCAACAACAGGGTTACCGAATAATTCCTGTTAACCCTATGATAAAGGAAGCTCTAGGCGAGAGAAGTTATCCAGATTTACGATCAATACCTGAACCAGTTGATATGGTTGATATTTTTCGCAGGTCTGAGCTCGTTGCTCCAGTCGTAGATGAAGCTATTGAGATTGGTGCCAAGTATATTTGGATGCAAGATGGTGTTGTTGATAATGAGTCCGCAGCTAAGGCTGAAGCAGCCGGTATACGTGTGATAATGGATGATTGAACATTGCGCCAACATCGTCGTAGGTTCGGCGAAAAATAGATTCACGAGTGACCAGCGTGGACTCAAATAAGCTTAATTTGTAAGAGGCCCAAGGTGACTTGTTTTCCTTGACAGCGTTTGGCAGTGTAAGTACTATATCTATAATCATTCTAAGGTAAGAGTGAGTTACGAATAACGCGCTAATTGTTACGTGTAATCGTAAGGATTAGCGGATCATTCAGTGTTATTCGTAGAGTTGGGACAATTGGAACACCTCGCGATCTCGCGTCGCCGGGATTTTGGCAAAACGTCAATGTGGAAAGCCACGAAAAATACTTGTATACAGAGGGGGAACGTATGGCAGAACAAGATATAGCTTTAATGGCTCATCTAATGCGTAGGGCCGGATTTGGGTCTACTTATGAAGAACTTGAACGTAGAGTTTCGGCAGGGTATGAAGCGACCGTAGACGAATTATTAAACCCTGAAGGCCAGCCAGATTTGGATATGGATATTCTGGAGCGTCATTTTATCGATTGGCGTGACATGAATGCTTTGGAAGTTAATCAAGCGTATTGGACATATAGGATGATTAACACCCAAAGGCCCTTGCAGGAAAAAGTAGCTTTGTTTTGGCATGGGATACTCTGCACAGGCAACTCGAAATGTGAACATGGACGACAGGTCCAGTTACAGCTTGATATGTTCCGCGAATTAGGAATGAAAACATTCCCTGAGATTCTCCGAGGGTTGGCTAGAGATCCAGCTATGGTTTTTTATCTGGATAACTGCATGAGCCATAAGGGTGCCATAAACGAGAACTGGGGAAGAGAGTTGTTAGAACTGTTTTCGTTGGGTGTGGGTATGGATGATGAAGCAAACTACTCGGAAGATGACGTTAAGGAAGCAGCCAGAGCATTTACAGGGTGGACCATCACTAATCCAATACCCCGTTACCCGTATGGTAGGTATGAATCAAACTTTATATACAATCCGTACGATCATGACGAAGAGGAGAAAACATTCCTCGGAGAAACAGGTAATTTTAACGGCGATGAGATCATAGATATAATCTGCAAGCAACCTTCCGCAGCACGGTTCGTTGCTAGGCACCTGTATAACTTTTTCGTAGCAGATGAAGCAGAGGTTCCCGCATGGCAGAGAACCGCTCCTAGAGACCCAGAAGCGATCAAATTGCTGGAAGAGGAGTATTACCGGTCCGGCTATAATATTGGAGCAATGCTGAAAGTCTTATTTAACTCGGACTTCTTTAAAAACGCTCGGTTTGAAAAAGTTAAAAGTCCTACCGAGGTTGTTATAGGGACTATGAGACTGGTGCGTGATTTCACAGAGCCAAAACTCGGATTACATCCCCTTGCAAATACGATTCGGTACATGGGCCAAGACTTAATGAATCCTCCTACCGTAGAGGGATGGCATACTGGCAAAGAGTGGATCGATAGCGGCACACTGGTAGAAAGAATCAACTTTGCAGCAGATCAGCTAGGTAATATAGGGTTACCAGGTGTTAAAGACATAGTCTCTAGGATTGAATCTGAACAGATTACCAATCCAGAGGGATTAGTTGATAGATGCTTAGAGATGGTTGGAAGTTATCAGTTAGCCGACGAAACTAGAGGTCAATTAGTAGAGCATGCTGGTAAAGGCGGCAGTGTTACCCCGGGAACTCAAGAATATTCACAGTGCATTTCTGAGGTTTTGCAGTTGATTGTTGCTACACAGGAATATCAGTTCGCGTAATTAGTATTGAATTGGCCTGGAATGACTAGAAAAGAAAATAAAGGAGAAGAATAAATGACTTCTACCAAGAAAGATCCAGTATTAGTAGTCCTGCAGCTGTCGGGTGGTAACGATGCGCTCAACACTGTCGTGCCTCATGGCGACCCTCGCTATTATGATAATCGACCAAATGTTAGGGTCCCTGAAGATCAAGTGTTAAAAATAGATGATAATGTTGGTCTAAACCCTAATATGGGGCCAATGAAGAAGATATACGATGAAGGTAAGATGGCTATCATCCAAGGTGTGGGCTATCCTAACCCAAATCGTTCACATTTCCGATCTATGGATATCTGGCATACTTGTGAACCGGACACACAGGGAACCGAAGGATGGCTGGGGCGGACAATCAAAGAAATAGATCCCAACAAAGAAAATGTGTTGACCGCCGTAAACTTTGGACGTGGACTTCCTAGAGCTCTCGCGGCGCCGGGCGTTCCTGTTGCGTCAGTTGGCAACCTAGCGACGTACGGCGTGTTGACCGGTATAGAGGGAGAAGATCAGAGGGCTGATGCACTAGATGTATTTTCCAGGATATATTCTCCGACATTAGGCCGGAGTATGGTTGTAGATTACTTATCTCAAACTGGAATGGATGCGTTGAAAGGCGCAGATATACTTAGTACAGCTCCTGAAAGTTACTCCTCTACTGTTGAATATGGAAGCGATGTTGTTGGTCAGTATATGAAAAATATTGCTCAGGTCCATTTGGCTGGATTTGGGACGAGAATATTATATACAACAGCTCCATACAACAGTTTCGATACACATGCTGGAGAACTCGCTGCCCATGCGAAGTTATGGACAGATACATCGAACGCAATATCAGACTTTTACGATGACCTGCGTGAACATAATGCTAGTGATAACGTATTACTCTTAGTGTTTACCGAGTTTGGTCGTCGGGTTCATGACAACGGTTCGGGCACTGATCACGGCTCCGGTGGTATGGCTTTTCTGATTGGAGATCACGTGAATGGTGGTTTGTATGGTGAGTATCCGTCATTGGAAGAAAGTAAACTTCTAGAGGGCGACTTGCACTTTAACAACGATTTCCGAGGGATATATACAAGCATAATAGAAGATTGGATGAATATGGATGCTAAGCCAATAGTCAACGGCGGATTTGAGAAATTCGCACTAGTCTAAATTGTGGTTGCATTCAAGAATCAATGACTACGCGCTAGGTCTTTTGGAAATACAAAATAGTGAGGTAATAATGGCTACACAAACAATAAGTGTAACGTTGCAATACGAGAAATCCATAGGAAGGGCAGAGTTTTCTGGGCCTGGATTCCGTAATCCTGTCGCAATGGCACGCGGCGAAGACGATACTATGTACGTGGTTAGCAGGTCGTATGAATACCGACCGGACGGTAAACGAATAACCATATGCACGACTGATGAGGATTATGTAGGGGAATTCGCCAGAGGTGTAACTGATCAAGGAGAAGGGGAGGCCACATCTGCTGACGGCGCTCTCATTTGGCCCACTGCTATAGCGATCAATAGCGAAGGAAACGTTTACGTCGCTGATGAAGCCCTAGATAGGGTATCTATTTACAACCAAGATGGCGAATTTCTTGGCAAATGGGAAAAATCTGGTTCCGGTGATGGTGAGTGGAGCAAGCCTTCCGGATTAGCTTTCGGACAAGGTGACGTCCTATATATGGTAGATAGTGGTAATAATAGAGTGCAAAAATTCGCCAAAGACGGTCAATTTCTTGGTCAATGGGGTTCGAAAGGGACCGGAGACGGGGAATTTAACATGCCTTATGGCATAACTGTCGATGCTAACGGAGATGTTTATGTAGCTGATTGGCGAAATGATCGTATTCAGAAATTCAGCTCTGATGGCCAATTCTTAATGAAGTTCGGATCGCATGGTTCTGATCCAGGCGAATTGGATAGGCCAACTGATGTTGCAGTTGATGGCGATGGTGATATCTATGTAGCCGATTGGAATAACGAAAGGTTGCAGGTGTTCGACCGGGACGGTAACTATCTGACTCATACTGAAGGTGAGGGTACATTGTCTAAATGGGGTGCAGCCAAACTAGATGGCGGAAACCCAGAAATGTGGCATGAGAGAGCAGTTGCGCAAGGTCTAGAACGCGAAAAGCTGTTCTGGGGTCCAATTGCAGTAGAAGTTGACGATGACGGCAAAATATTTGTTGTAGAATCAGCTAGGTCACGTATTCAGGTATTTAGGAAGCAGTACCCACGGTATTATGGACCTGGTGAATCTATGCCGGGGACCGTTGGTGGTGTAGGCAGTGGAAGGCTCTAAATAGGAACCACATAACCCATATTACGTAACTATATTCCCAAACAAAGTCGAATCAAATGAACTTGTGAGGCTCTGTTTGGGATAATTTCTGTCTTTGTGGAGGATAATTGACTACCCAGCAAGAAGTTGTGGCTCTCCTAAAGCCGCTAGGGCTTAGGTTGACCCCACAAAGGCTCGCGATCGCTGAAGTTATCATCAATTCAGCTGACCATCCGACAGTTAAAGAGGTTTTTGATCGTGTTAGGGAATTTTTCCCATATATAACAATTGCTACCGTGTATTCGACATTAACAACTCTTTGTGAGGCTGGAGTTGTACATGAGTTGGCTTTTCAGAGGCAATCACGGTACGATGCAAATATATCACCTCATGCTAACTTAGTTTGTATAAACTGTGGATCAGTTATAGATTCAGAGGTAGGCCAAGATACAGTCAGTGAACTCCGTGGAATAATATCTGATGAGTCATCTTTCACAGTCGCGTCGCAAAGAGTAGATTTTTACGGCTTATGCGAAGGTTGTTCTCCATAACTGACTAGAACTCTCTCGACTTATAGGAGATAGCTGGTCGAAATGCTTTCCGGTAGTACATGATACTGTGAACTCCCTTAATAGCTTGGTGTACTCTTGCGATTACTATTCATATTGAAGGTGCTCGTGCGTTGGCAGTTATATCCCAATTATTCTTGACTAATTTTAGAAGTTTTCAAGAGCTAAACTTACAGCTTTCACCAGGGATTATTGTTTTTCATGGTGATAATGCGCAAGGGAAAACCACTCTGCTTGAAGCAATATACCTTCTAGCGATAGCAAGGTCATATAGAGCTGAGAATGAAAGAGAGGTCGTAAACTTTGACGCAGCGAAAAGAGGCGAGCAAGGATTGGTCGGCGGACTAGTACTTCAGCAAACTGAGCCTCTTAGTGTTTATGTAGGATATCAAACACTAGTTCTACCTGACTCAGAAAAAAATGATGTTGAAGATAACAACGTTGTCAGATATTCAGTACGAAAACAGATTCGTGTCAACAAAATTGCACGGACCTCATCCCAGCTCATTGGGCAAGTTAGTGCCGTTCTTTTTAGCGCCGAAGATATAGATTTAGTGTACGGATCTCCGTCGAGACGTCGGAAATTTCTGAATATATTGATTTCTCAAGCTGACTCAGCTTATGTTTCGTCGTTGCAGAGATATCAAAGAGTAATACATCAAAGAAATCAACTCCTCAAATCCATTCGAGAGAATAGATCTGAAATCGGGGAACTAGAATACTGGGATGAACAATTAGTCATTGAAGGGACACATATTATTTCAAAACGGCAAGTATGTATGCTGACTCTCTCGGAATTGTGTTTGGAGCACCATAAATCTTTAGGTGAATCTGACACAGTTTTTCAGATTAAGTACATCCCAAGTATCACGCCTGGTAGAAGTGCTGATGAAACTTCAACCCATTTTGCCGAATCCCTTAGAGAGTTGAGGAAGCGTGAAATCTTCTCTGCTACTACTTTAATAGGGCCACATCGGGATGATTTTTCAATGATGGATGGTGTACGAAATCTCGGAACATTCTCCTCGCGAGGAGAAGCCAGAACCTCAGCCTTAATATTACGATTAGCTGAAGCATCTTATTTATCAGCCCGACGCGGAGATCCGCCGATTATATTGTTAGATGATGTGTTATCAGAAATGGACGTGAATAGAAGATCTAGGGTAATGTCTAAATTAAGGGATTATCCGCAGTCGATCATAACTACTACAGATAGAGGTATTGTTAGCGAGTATTTTGGAGAAACAGCCTCTTACTTTTTGGTTGCAAAAGGCGCAGTACAACAAACTTAAATCACTAAACGTGATAACTTTATTCGCGGTTCTTAATTTATACCGATGATATAATCCTATCGTTTCCGGGATTTGCTGATGTTGTTTATAGGAGTGAATTGTCATTAATATTGACGCTGTAATAAGTGCACTTGGACTAAGTGTGCCATCTCTCGTTTCAGTCTTGGTGTCGTTATCTGTCATAGCGGCTACCGTAATACTAGTACTCCTACTGTACAGCGTTATTTTTCCATTGATACGCCGCGTAGGTAGGTACGATCCAACTAGTCTTGTAGGTACATTCCTAATATCTCTACGTCTCCCAGTAGCATTGTATATAGGGTTATTCGGCCTTTATGTGGCTGTTACTGTACCGTTTGATATAAACAGCCTAGAGTCAGCGGTGATCAATAAATTCGCTTTCTTATGTGCCATTGCAATAACTGTACTGGCAATAGCTGTAGTTATTTCTAAGGGATGCTTATGGTATATCCTGAACATCGCGCCCAAAACACCTACCATATTGGATGACCGAATAATGCCTTTGGTTAGGCGTGTGGCGGTGCTGATAGTTATCGGTATTGGTGGACTACAGATATTAGATCAATTGGGTATAAATATTAGTCCTCTACTAGCTGGTCTGGGACTCGGGGGATTGGCTGTAGCACTCGCTTTGCAGCCAACTCTTAGTAATATATTTTCTGGCACCTATGTAATGACCGAAGGTGTTGTTGCGCCTGGTGATTATATAGAAATGGAAGGTGGATTGTCCGGATATGTTATAGATGTTAGTTGGCGTAGTACTCGCTTGAGGACTTGGGAAAATAACCTAATCGTTGTACCTAATTCTAGATTTGCCGAATCAATAATCACGAATTATCGGAGCCCTTCATTACCAATGAATATATTGGTGACTTGTGGAGTTAGTTATGATAGTGATCTCGACAGAGTTGAATTTATAGCAAAAGAAGTGATGGAAACTGTGCTGTCGTCCGACCCAAATGCAGTAGAATCGTATGGAAGTTGGTTTGGTTTTGATAATTTTGGTGATTCGAACGTGGATTTCTGGCTATTCCTTCAAGCAAGAGATAGATTGTCGAGTTTTGAATTGAAGAGTAATCTTATCAAGCATTTGCATAAGAGGTTCTCTGAAGAAGCCATAGTGATAAATTATCCAGTAAGAACACTGCAATTCCCCGAGAAGTTACTTGTAGAGACAAATAATAACAATGAAAATATCATTCACACGGGGTAATCTGAATTCTGAGGCTATTTGAATAAAATAGTCGGTATCCTTGCTACCATTCTAGGCGATTGCTATAATTCATGTTCGATACCCGAAAGGGGCCTGTAGCTCAGGTGGTTAGAGCGCAGTCCTGATAAGACTGAGGTCGTTGGTTCGAGTCCATCCAGGCCCACCATCAAATTCTAGTTAGATAAGCATATATCGACTAAAGAATAGCGATGGGGTTAACAGGAGACCCTGTACCCCCAACTACTCGTAATGGATTAACTGTTAACATAAATTCGTAACGATTCTCTTGTCTGCACGCATCAGCTAACGGTTCCAATAGTGCATTATCCAATAATCCGATCCCGTATGCGAAGATAGCCGCGTGAACTGACCATGGGATATCATAACCGCTTGGCATGTAATCCATCATGTCCCAGACTAATAGGCAGCAATCGGATTGTCTGAGAAATTTTAGACACGAAGCGTGTAAACCAGGCCTGCCAGATGGATCGCTTCCCCACATAGGATTCGTTTCGTTCCATTTTTCTCTTCCGCCGTATACGCAAATTGCGTCTCCCTGTTCAAGAGAAACGCCTTGTGATTTGGCTATGTCTTCTAGTTCCCAGCCATGTATTGGACTCTGCATTGAAGCGAATGGTTCTCCTCTGTAAGAAGGTACATCTAGGAGAACACCTCTGGTTATTATTCCTTCCTTCCATTGCTCTACTGAGCCCCAGGTGGAACCTTGGAATGTTATGACATCATCAGGGTTTCTACCATTCCACATTCCATTTTCATCCCAGACATGACATAAGGCATCCAGATGAGTGTTAGCTTGCCCGTGATAGGAGACGCCGTAGTAGTCTGTAGCGGATCCGCCTCGAGGCGGGCGTTCATTGCGATTCATGAAATGTTGGGCGGGCGTCGGATTATTTGCGGCTGGTGTTTTAGGGAATTCTCTACTTAAGGACACCGCACGGCCAGACTTAACTAAACTGGCAGCGTGTAGACGTTTTTTATTGTCTATCATATTTACTGCGCCAATCTGGTCATCTTGGCCCCAGCGTCCCCAGTTACGGTCATTCTGGATGTACGATAGAATTTCTTCTTGAGTAGGAATCTTATTATTCATGTTACCGCTCCTTAGTAATAGGATTTACCAGATGTTATTGGCTGAGTCCATTTGCTTTCCGTATTAATCTAAATGGTATAAATAATCGCAATACCACTCTTACTTTCTCTGGTTAGATCGTCTGACCCGGAAAATACCAGTGTGTCGTTGGTTCCTGATCCATTTCAAGTATTTTCTTATTTCAGGATTGTTATTCAATAAGCTGATATTGAATAATTCGTTGGCTAAGGTAGATTCCGAAAACAGGGCGTGTACTTGTCTGTGACATGTACTGCATAGGTCAGCAGTTGCGCCGAATTTTCCGCCCTTCGACTTTGGAATCAAATGGTGGACCGTATATCTATCTACTTCTCTCCGGCATAGTTCGCATTTTATTCTTGTGCTCTCTGCATACATAAAAAGAGATCATTTTAATTATGGTGCATATCGTGGTCATTGTTGTAAAGATATCGCCATGTAGGCATATCTACTTGCCATGAATGATCTTCCAATATCATCGGTATTACCAATCCCGACATCATACGTCTTTCATGGACGCGGCTGTTGTCTTGCGTAACCCCGAAAGGTAGAAAAACAAAGGCATGCACATCGTCAATATAATTAGTTGGAGATACTCCCAGATCAGTTAAATCTTCCAATGGCCACATACCTAATACGGTCGTTCGGAAATCTTCCATCATTGAGATTCTCATCGGATGACCAGAGTCGTAACCTGCCTGATAAGCATCTTGCATATTGATATTATTTTTGGTTGCCCAAACTCCCATACGCATACCTTTCGTCTCTTTAGATAATAGGGACCAAGCCAGGTCCATATTTCCATCTCGCACTGATTCTGCGAATAGGCCTGCTCTATTTCCTACGTCATCGGGTTCAAGGCTTCTTTTTTTTCCTGGTATGCGCATTGTGCCTACTTCCGTATCTCAAGGTAGAGAATGATTTTGATATTCAGTGATTGGTTGGATGATGGGGCGAATTAAGTAATCAATTAATCAGAGTCAATACCCTATGCTGTAACCATCGTAGCGAGGGTCTGCTGCTCCTTGTAGAACGCCGGTGGAAGAGTCTACTTGAATGATCATTTCTCTCCCAGTAACTCCATCCCATTGATCCAAAACCCTTACATTGTGCCCCTTGTCTTTAAGAATTTGGATTGTTTCCTCGGCAAATCTGCCTTCCATAAGCAGTTCGTTTTCACAGATGTGCGGTATGTTAGATTCAGTAGGGCTATGGTTATTTTTCCATCTGGGAGCTTCGACTGCTTCTGATATCGTCATTCCAAAGTCCACCAGATCACTAATTATTTGCATATTGGCTTGGACTTGAGTATCCGCTCCAGGCGTTCCTAGAACATATTTCAATCCACCTCTGGGATCTCGATTTACTGAATCCCCGTTGAAGACCATAACAGGGTTCATTGTGTGCCTAACTCTTTTGCCAGGTACTAGACAATCGATATGATCTTCATCTAGATGCCAATAGGTCATTCGGTTGTTCAATAGTATCCCAGTACCTGGGGCTACTATGCTGGAACCCCACGAACTTTGCAGGCTTTGTAATTGGCATACTGCATTACCATTTTTGTCCGCGATCACGAAACATGTAGTATCTTCTTCTTCAACTACTGCTCCGGTCCTGATACCCTCACTTGGTTCTCCGGATTGATATGCCCAGGGGTTTCCCTCCATTACAACATCGTTTGTGCTTGCCATGTTAATGACCTTTGCACGTTCAGATGCATAATCCTTCGACAAAAGGCCTTCTATAGGCACATCGATATAATCTGGATCTGCAACATATGCCTCACGGTCACTGAACGCAAGTTTTTTCGCTTCGACCATAACATGTATTGCATCAGCAGTATCGTATCCGAGATGCGAAATATCAAAATTTTCGATAATATTTAATTCTTGTAATAGTATATGACCGCTAGAATTAGGAGGGGCTTCGTAAACAGTGTGACCCCTGTAGGTGGTCGAAATAGGATCTTGCCAGCGAGCAGAGCAGTCGGCCATATCTTTCATGGTCAGCAGTCCGCCTTCGGATTGGACAAAATCTACTATTGATCTAGCAATATCTCCCGTGTAAAACCCTTCCCGTCCCTCTTTTGCAAGAAGCTTCAAAGTTTCAGCTAGATCTTTCTGATAAATAATATCTCCCGGTTGGAGAGGTTTTCCATTTTTGGTAAATATGGCCGCTGATGAAGGGAATTCACAAAGAAGATTATCTTGTCCAATGGTATTTGACAGGTAGTGAGTTACAGGGAAACCATTCTCGGCCAGATCTATAGCGCATTGGAATAAATCTATAAGTGGAAGGGACCCGAATTTTTCGTGTGTATCTATCCAACTATGCACCAGGCCTGGCACCGACATAGATAGTACGCCTTTGGTAGGAATGCCAATGGGGAGGAATCTATCTCTGGTAGCAGCATATGGTGCTGCTCCGGTCCCATTGGATATGCTTATCTTGTTATCTGCTTTCCAATAGACCATGATGAATCCGTCTCCACCTATGCCGGACATCATGGGCTCCACTACATTGAGGGCAGCTGCGGTGGCTATGGCAGCGTCAACTGCATTGCCTCCTTTTTGCAGTATTGATATACCTGCTTGGGAAGCAAGAGGGTGTCCCGAACAAACCATACCATTCTTACCCATTACAACAGGTCTGTGCGATGTGAATTGGATTCCGTGTGGGGAAGCGGGCATAAATGGTCTCCTTAAAATTATTAAGTCGATTATGATATTGAGTGGTTGTATCGTCAATAATGGGGATAAAATTAAAGGGCCCCTGGTGGGCCCTTTAATTGTCTGTAATTGTTGTTTTAGTGACCGCCGCAGCCGCCACCACCACAGCCGCAACCTCCACCGCCACAGCCGCAACCTCCGCCGCCGCAACCGCAACCTCCGCCGCTAGCGTACATGGGGTTGTTGATTACGAAACCAACTTGACCGCCAAAATTTTCCACGTAATCTATAGTAGCTTCTTCTAGGAAAGGAGCACTATCAGAATCCATTAAGAAACTGACGCCATCCATACTCAGTACTGTATCATCTGCCTGGCTTTCGGTTTCCATGGTTAACATGTACTGTAATCCACCATCTTGAGACGGCATAGCGACTACTCTTAAGGAGCTTCCAGCTTCTCCTTCTCCCTCGATTACTTCCTTGAGTTTCTCGATTGCTAGTGTTGTTACTTCCATCTTAATTCTCCCCCTATCTAGGATGCTTAGGAAGGTCTTAGTAAATATATATGCCTAAATTGAAGGCTACCATAGCACCGGGTTACAGTCAATTAGTATTCGTGCTGCGTAAAGTGTATTTGTTATATTGAAGCTAGCTTGGCGAGAGCTAAATTGGCTGCAACTTTTCCAGACACTATAGCTCCATTAATAGAGCCATTTTCTCGATAATCTCCACATACTAAGACTCCGTTTTCAAGATATACAGTCTGATCTTTTATTCTTGAAAATTTTGGTGATTGGTCTGGCAGTACGTGAGGTATTACGTAAGAGTTCAGATGCTCCCAATCGTCAACTTCATTGCCGAACCAATCTCGTGCTTGTGTTACCACATCTGACATCATGTCCAAATCATTGTCATATTTGTTACCTAGGACTGTTATTGATATTAACGATTTGCCGTTTGGCGCGTATGACATTGATACATTACTAGGGACGCATAAACTATTTATGGGTCCGTAGCCTGTTCCGTTTAGCGCTAGATAATCTTTGATGCCTGGCGACTTGTCGGCACAAAAGTAAATGCACGTTGAGCCTTTATATGAGGGATACGGTACTTCTATAAGGGTTTCTGCGGAAGGACCGTCAGTAGCGACGATCACAGTATCGGCGTTAATATGGTCACCGGAAGATGTCTCGATCGCAGTTCCTGTTACGCGTTTTACATGGGTGTTCAATAGAGTTGACTTATGAGGTAGTGATTGTCCCATTTGCGAGGGAATAGCCTGAATTCCTTGCTCTGGAAGAGTCGTCTCACCCGCTGACATCATTGAGAATATGAACTCAAACATGATACTTGATGTGACCAATTCGCTATCCCCGAATACCCCGCCTAATAGTGGCCTAAAGAAGGTTTGGATGATCTGTTCGGAAAAGCCTAGGTTTTTCAGATATTGGCGACTCTGGATATCCTCGCCATTGAAAATGTCATTTAGAGATTTGCTTTTGAGTGCTCTCCGGAGTAATCCAACTTTCAACTTGTCCTGTAATGATCCTATCGGAGCGCGAAGAGTATTCAGTAAATTTATAGGCTTACGCCAAGGGTCAGCCACTTTATGGAACTTATTGTTTATGCGCACGAGACTTCCGGGATAGAACTCATGCAAGTTGAGGGATTCGTAATCTAGTTCCTGCTTAGTGTCAGGATAGGCTGTAAATAAGACTTGAAACCCTCTATCAAGTAAATATCCATTGATGTAGTCTGTTCGTAGCCTACCCCCTACGGAATCAGATTGGTCTACTAACAAAAATGGTGTATTTGAGCGATGTAATGCTCGTGCACAGGAAAGCCCTGCCAATCCTGCCCCGACTATTATCACATCATATTTCATAGTCTTTGGACTTTCCTAGATAGTGATTTAGTGCTTCCTCAATATGTGAAAATATGTGCGTGTATCCGCTTTGCGATAACTTGGTGGAATCTACCCTGGTGCTCGCCAAGATAGTCTCCTTGCCCATTTGCCCAAACATAATTTTTATTATGAAAGCTGGTATTGTGGCTACGGTAGGCCTGTTTAGGGTTGCTCCTAGCTGTCTGGTAAATTCTTCGTTGGTTACCGTGTTAGGAGAAGCAATGTTTATAGGGCCTTCTACCGTCGAATTCAACATCACGTGATGGATTGCGCAGATAGCGTCATCCAGGCTAATCCAACTCATATATTGTTTGCCATGTCCAATTTTGCCACCAAAGCCTAGTTTGAAAGGCATCAGCAGTTTTTTTAGTGCGCCTCCCATCGGGTTTATTACTACCCCAAAGCGTAAATTTACAACACGCATTCCTTGGTCAGTAGCGGATCGTGTAGATTGTTCCCAATTTTCAACTACTTGAGCAAGGAATCCGGCTCCATTTGGAGATTGTTCATTTACTAAATCGTTTCCAGCATCTCCGTAATATCCAGTAGCCGACGCGCACAATAGAGCTTTTGGAGGGCATTTCAAATGTGATAGTGATTCAGTAAGAAACTTAGTGCCATTGATTCTACTATCGGAGATTCTTCCTTTTTTCTTTTTAGTCCACCTACTTTCCCCTACATTCTCTCCCGCCAAGTGGATAACGTAGTCAAAGCCCTCAAGGGATTCAATATCGATGATATGGTTTAAAGGGTCCCAAAAAATGGTCCCTTCATCCTCTAAGTCGGAGGTGCGGACCAACCTAACTACCTGATGGCCGCCAGTAGATAGATACGAGCTTAAAGCTTGGCCGATTAAACCTGTAGATCCGGATATTAGTATCTTAGTTATTCCATCTGATTGATATCTGCTATGGGATAGTAAGTCTGAACGGAGAACGTTGTGTCTGTAGGTGAACATCTTTTGTAGCAAGTTCTTCACGATGGGCCCACCTAATATATTTCCTACTATCCCACCACGCATAGAAAACTCTATTTCATCTTCTAATATGCATGTTTCTTCATCTTGTGGTTCCATTTTATGGATATGTTTCCAATAGGCGAAGGGGCCTTTGATGAGAATGTCTGCGAATTGGCGATCCTGAATGAAATCGATATGTTTCAAAAACCACTTAGAGGATAATGGCCCAAGTTTAGTCTTGATTGTGATAGTTCCATTATCTTCAATGCTTCCTAACTTCTCTATAGTTTCGGCCGGTTGCCAAGGCGGGGTTAGTCTCTCAAAGGCTCCTTCTCTACAATGCCAATTAAAAACCGTGGTTGCTGAGTGGTTTAATTGTGATCGCTTAACGTAGGTTATAGTCTTCATGTAGTGGTCCTTTTCAGTACGGACCCAAGCCCTCCATCTACTCCGATTACTTGCCCTGTGACCCATGTATTCTGCCTGTCTAATAGCCAGGTGATTGCTGATACTACCTCAGATGGTTGTCCTATTCTGGAAATAGGGTGTATAGACTCAGATGAGCGCAATGCGCTTTCATTTCCCGTGATTTGAGAAGTCATGGGCGTATCTATAAGTCCAGGAGCTACACAGTTGACACGTATTCCTCTGGTTGAGTATGTTGCAGCAGCAGATAATGTCAGCCCTATGACGCCTGCTTTAGTCGCGCTGATCGCGTCGTGGTAGGCCATTCCTATTTTACCGCAAGCGGCTGCTATTAATACAATTGAACCACCTCTTTTCATCATAACTCTGGATGCGCCTTTCACAGTACCCATAGCACTGGTAAGGTTAGTATCCACGATGTCCTGCCACTGCTCAGATGATATTGTGTGGGATGGTTTTAGGAGAGATGATCCTATACAGTTTACAGTCCCATACAGAGAACCTAATACCTCTTCGGCCTCTGTATACGCTTTACTAATAGATTCAATATCCATGGATCCGATTATGATAATTTTAGAGTCAAGTTCGGCTCCAAGTTCTCTTAGGGTTGTAGAATCTCGTCCAGCTAACACAAGGTGTTCCTCTTGATCTCTTAAAGTCCTAGCCAGAGTAGATCCGATACCTCCGCTAGCACCCAAAATTAATGTGCCGCTCGTGTTTTTCATAAGTCCTCTTTATGCAGTTGGATGTACCGGCCGATATTGTTTATCATGCCAGAGAAAACTAAGTTATGAATCGGGTACAGTGCGTACCAATACAACAATCCTCCTACTCCTACGGGATCAAAGATTGCGGTTTGGGTTAGTATGGTCTCATTTTCCTTCTGACTTACTTGGAATTCTAACCATGCGCGTCCCGGGACTTTCATCTCGGCAATCAGCAGAAGTCGTTGGAATGGTTCGTACGCCTCTACCCGCCACCAATCTATAGTGTCCCCCACAGTAATGGTTTCAGGGTGTTTACGACCTCTACGAATACCAACGCCTCCAAATAATAGGTCTAGGAATCCACGTATCTGCCACAACCAATTTCCGTAGTACCATCCTTGTCGACCGCCAATACGTTGTATTGGTATAAATGCCTCTTGCTGTCCTACAGAGACACTTATCCTTCGCATATCGAGTAGTCTTGGCCCAAACCTTACTCCTCCCCAATGTTTGATCGGACCTGAAGAAGATTGAGCGTCAGACCATCGCGTTTCGGCAAAGTCTCGATCTTCATCTTCTAGTGCTTTACTAATGGCATCAGTAACACCACTTGGTATAAGGTTGAAATAATGTTGTGCTGTGGTGCTATTTACTACACTGGGATATCTCATGCTATCGATTAGTTTGCGCCCTATGCGAGCATAAACGGGAGTGACGAGTCCCAGCCACAGACTGGACAGTCTAGGAGTCAGGACAGGTACTGCTAACATGAGGCGTTTTAGTCCTCTCTGTCGGGCGTACTCTTTCATGATTTGCCCGTAGGACATTATTTCAGCACCTCCAATTTCTACGATTATATCTTCGTATTTCGGCAATTCGATGCTTTCTATTAGATATTTGAGTACGTCGTCTATTGATATTGGTTGCGATGGGGTTGAGACCCATCTGGGAGTTATCATTACTGGCAAACGTTCTACTAGGCTGCGGACTAACTCGAAAGATAAGCTGCCTGATCCAACAATGACGGATGCTCTGAATTCAATAACGGGGACCTCTGATTCTCTTAATATCGACCCTACTTCCTGCCTGCTCAGTAGGTGCGGCGATAACTTCTTAGTTGATTCGCCAAGGCCACCAAGATAGATTATTCGTCTGATCCCGGCAGATTTAGCAGCATAGGCGAAATTCCTAGCACATTCTGTTTCTAGATCCATAAAGGATTTAGCTGACCCCATCGAGTGGACTAGATAAAATGCTGTATCAATTCCATTCATAGCATGTTCAATCGATTGGGAACTTAGCATATCTCCCGATATAATTTCGGTGTTTTGCGATACTTTTGATGCAAGGGAATCTGAATTTCTTGCAAAACACCGAACGCTATACCCCATTTTTTCCAACATTGGGACTAATCTGCCGCCAATGTAGCCCGTTGCTCCTGTTACTAATATCCGGTGATTTCTGGTTAGGCTGGTATTAGACATTATGAGATTTAAGACAACTCCTTACTTGAGTAAAAATGCAGTACTTGTTCCTCTTTCATTATTGGAAGAAATGACAATAAATGAATTCGTTAAGCCAGTTAATCTGGACTATAGTGTATACGTTTATTTTCTCTGATTAGGATGTTCAGTGCATCGATTATGGCAAGAGCTAAGAATTTGAATAAGTGGTGAGATATCAATTGTGTTTTCTCCCCAGATCGTAAAGTAGTTTAGCTTGCTTATATGCAGCTAAACTACGAATGCGGGATGTTTTGTAATCAACAATAGGCCTTGGATAATCTACACCTAAACTGATCTGCGCTCTTTGTAATATATCTGGTGGTGCTAACCATGGATGGTGAATCCAGGGCTCAGATAATTGAGATAATTCAGGTATCCATTGATGGATAAATGATCCATCAGGGTCGGTTTTTTGAGATTGTGTCAGCGGATTAAAGATCCTAAAGTAGGGTGATGAGTCGGTCCCGCACCCGGCTATCCATTTCCATCCTAAATTATTACTTGCCTCGTTGGCATCTACCAATAAGTAAGAGAACCACTCTGCCCCTTTCTGCCATGGTATAAGTAAATTCTTAATTAAGAAAGATGCCACGACCATGCGAAGCCTATTATTCATCCAGCCAGTGCTTTTAAGCTGTCTCATTGCTGCGTCGATTATGGGGTAACCCGTCTCCCCTGATTGCCAAGCAGTTAAGTGGTTTTTATTATCGTCCCAAATGAAATGATCGAGAACTGTATTGCTTGGTTCGCTATTAGATGCGGGAAAATGCGTAATGATGTAGTTAGCGAACTCTCTCCAGCCTAGTTCTGTAATGAATTTGTCTTCATGTAAAGTTGCTGAAGCTGTTGCCTTCAGCCTTTGTTGGTCTAGTTCTTGGAGTATCTGAGCCGGTCCTATTTCTCCGAAGCTTAAATGGGGCGATAGCATCGACGTTCCAGTAATATCTGAACGCTCTCTATTTTCGGAGTAATATTCGTATGAAGTTAGGAGAAATTCTTTAAGTTTTCTATTGGAGGATGCCTCTCCGGGGGTCCACATTGGTTTTATACATGATACTTCCCTAAAACTTGAACCTTCGTTCATTTCTGTGGGTTGGACTGTATTAGGCCACAGCATAGGACTCGAAAATTGTTCGGACCTCAGTGGCAGAGGCAGTGGGTTTGGTTCTTGTAGCGTTAAACAATGTTTCCAAAATGCGCCGAACTTTTTATAAGGATGATTGTTAGCTTTATATATAGTCCTTGGATCAAATAAATAATTAGAGTTGAATGCTTTCAATACGATATTCTGTGGTCTTAGAGCTTCTTCGACCAAACTCTGTGTTTGTATTTCAGAGGGTTCGTATCTTTCGTTAAAATAGACATGATCAGCGTGTGTTTCCGAGGCCAGGCCGCGAAGCTCTTTATGGGCATATCCTTTCCTGATAATTAGACGAGAACCCATGTGGCTTAATGAATCTGACAAATGTCGCAAGGAAACTCTAAGCCACCGTTCAGAATGAGGGCCGTTGAAAGTACAATCACTTGACTTGTCGTTCCATATAAATACTGGGATAACAGGTTTTTGAGAGGATAGAGCTGCGCTTAGAGCTAGATTCCCTTCCAAGCGCAGATCGTTCCTAAACCATACTATTACTGGTTGCGGTTGCATTTAATCTATCTCCCACACTGAATTACAATATTTCATGCTAGTGGGCTAACCGCTTTTGGTGTTGGGTAATCAGATACATTTAGTTGATGATCCATATCAGCATTAGATTTAAACGCTTTGCGTGTTCGCATCCATGACGATGTCGAATCCTTATACACAATGATGGGAATAGTTGTGGCTTCAAGCAACTTTCGAAGAGTATAGCCCTTTATCCGGTCAATTAGTCCGGGGTTGACCAAGCTCTGCGGAATCATAATCAAGTCCGCGTTTTCGCTTTCAGCCCATTTCGCTAGATGTTTGAACCCGTGCTCAGTCGCTAATATTACTCCGGCACATAGTTCATTATTATTAAGATGGTCCAGCTGCTCAACAAGATACTCTCTCCCCATTAAACCTAGATCTTGAGTATGTAACACTTTAGTGGAAGTTTTTTCTACTTCTCCTGACGGATATGGATTCACTAAATATGATGCTGCTGAAATGTCATATAACATAACGTAAGCTTCATTTTCTGCTGCGAACGAACTTATCTCTTCACGCATTGAGTCAATTTGTTCATTTTGATTATCGTCAGTCACCATCATGATGCGACTAATCGGAAAAGGTATTTCTTCGGATAGCTTCATTAGGGGCAGGGAAGCTGTAGGACCATTCTGTTTCCTAACTCGCTCGAGATAATTTATCGCGGCATCAATTATTCTCTCGTCATTTGAGACAAATCCACGGAATTCTTTTCCTTCTGTAGAGATCCCGCCTAGCCCGAAAAGCTCAGCACTAGATGTTTCCCAACCTATAAATATTATGGGGTTTGGTGATGCCGATATTAGGTACCACTGGTTTTCAAAAGCTAATAAATCAGTTGGTAATGATACCCATTGTTCTGCGGGAACGTTGTTCTGGTCAGGCACGTTACCTTGACCAAAACCAACTACCGGAATTCCCAACGTGCTCATGTACGTATATCTCTCAGTCTCGTTTAGGAATTTATCCACTGTTTGAAAACCGACATACAGAGTTGATTGGGAATCAGGCACTTTCGTTATTTCATTTTCTATTTCACGTGTGATTTGAAGCATCTCTTGACTGGAATAGAGAGACTTGAAGCCCTCAAGCGGTGGACCTCCTGCTCGTAGTTCTTTATCCATCCGATCAATAAAGGCATCGACCCCAGAAGGATCCAATACTGTTTTGTCGGCGTCTAGAATAGTCCATTTCATTTTTATACTCCCGATAATTGTGATTAAAACTGCTTTTGCTTCTTATGTTTTAGGGCAAATTTGATCAAAGCCAAATCTGGTTTCCATTGAATGTTTCTTGATTTAAATATTTTATTTAACAATCCAGGTTTAGCTTGTTCTCCTACTATCACTATTGGCTTGTTATTGTTGAGAACCCTGATAGTCAATCCAGTGCGTTTAAGCACTTCACTGGCATCAGAAAGATTTTTTGACTTTTGGGGTAGTTTCCTACCCCAATGGGTCAAAATTTTGTCTACTAGTGACAGTTCTATGTCTATGACGTTTCCTGTTCCGGTAATGTTGCTGGTCATTTCATCTATTTCTACTCGCACGGTTCCAGTCACATTAAAACGTTCATTTTTAACATCTATCACTATGTTTATGACTCCCAAGTGCGGAGTCTTACACTCCCATTCAAATTCCAACGTGCCTGAGGAGCATCTGCGCCGGTAGATTTAGGTACCATAACTTCCATATCAGCAAAGGTGTATTCGATAGTGGTTCCTCTGCGATTAAGGAATTCGTAAAGCGACTCAGCTAATTGTGTCCATGTGCCAATTTCCATGTTGTTGTCTGTCATTTTTTTCTCCTTATTGTTGTTTAATTCATGACTTTGTTCTTGGTCTAGTAGATTCATGATAGGTTTATCCTTCCCAGAATTTCAGCTTCTGCCAACGTTAAGCTAGGGTCGTTTATTCTTCTGGTGGAGCGTGCAATTACACCAGGCAAACTTGGACTCAATACGTTTAACGGGTCTAGAACTCTGTGAGAATCTGCTTTTCGAGAGACCATAAACCTTTCCCATTTATTTATAAGGTCACTCATTGCAGTACGAGTTTTTATGATTAATGTATTTATCTCTGTTATGTCCATGTAATTACCGCTCCTTTGATTTAGTTGCTATAAAGTCATACTGGGTATGATTTGGATCAAGCTAAGGTTGTTACTGCTACAACGCCCGATACTGCTACTAGCAGATAGATGATCCTAGATAGAATATTTACTTCTCCAAACGATTTGCCTCCAGCAATGAGGGCCACCAAGTCAAATTTAAATAAGCCCACCAGACCCCAATTGAGCGCCCCTACGGCTGCGAGAATAATTGCTATGTTTTGCACCATTGTCATAATTATGTCCTTTCATTTATGTAGATTAAGTTATACAACCTTGTGTCGTTAATTGTGGAACACCTGGTGTTTATAAATATCTCCTTTCACTGATTACAGTTCTTTATTAGTTTTTATAGAACTTGTTCTACATTAATTAACTTAAATGTTGACAGTGTTCTACGTTATGTGTATTATTCTAGACATCTAAGGGCTTGTTTGTCAACTATATCTTACAAATTGCTTGAAACGTAGTATTTGTTAGACATGAAATTAAAAACAGATGATCTGTGTAGGTGTAGAGATAAGGCAAGTCCGAAATAGATTTAGCGGGTGAATCCAAAATATACAGACCTGCTGAAGAGAGGTGAGAAGTGTTCTGGTTTAATTCGTGTCAGAAATGTAAGGGAGATCTATATGAGAGCAGGGATAGTTTTGGTCCGTTTGTAACGTGTATTCAATGCGGCCGTTATTTCGCTGGGACAGTATCTGAGCCTCAGGAAATAGATGAGAACGTATTTATACCTGAGCAGGTTCGTCGCCGTAAGCCTCGTAGGAAAGCTGCGTAAGGTGATTCGCAGAGAGGACATTCCATAAGAATTATCCTCTCTGCGAAGTTGCAAAAGGAATGGAGTTAGTCTGAAAGGAGCTGTCCGATGGGTACTTCTAAGGCCTCGGCAAGTTTTAAAACTACCCCGATCGTCAGGTTCTGTTTCCCGTTCTCGACGGCACTTATGTAGGTTCTGTCCAATGAAGAGGCTTGGGCTAATTGTTCTTGATTCCAACTTCTTCTTTTTCTCAAATCCTGTACTCTGGAGCCCATCACTATTAAGTATTCATTTAGACTTAAAGGATCCTTTGAGAGTCCTCCAAGGCGGCGAGCCTCCTGGATTGCACTGTATGCGTCGATGGCAAATCCGTCCGGTCCAAGTCCCTCAACTTGATCGCTATCTGTAACGCCGTATCCTCCTAGTAATATTCTGGGTGCATCGGGCAGTCTTCTCAATTGCGTGATTATTTGCTCTACTGTACTAAGGTCTTCTTTCATAGAAACGGATAAGGCGACAAGTTCGGGGTGGCCCTGGCGTACGAACTCAACTAAATCGTGAGTTGGTGTGTCTGCTCCTAGGAATTCAACGTCCCATCCGTCTACTAGTAAAAGGTCTGCGATCATTCGGGATCCCACGTAATGGAAATTACCTTCTACGCATGTTACAACTGCCTTGATTCCCCATTTCGTGGTAGCGTGGTAGCGCTGTCTCATTTGGTCCATAACGTCTAGTGTCATCTGGGTTGCAAGATGCTCCTGCGCTATGTTTATGTCACCGGTGTGCCACATTTCACCGACTCGAATCTGGGATTTGCCAATAATTGAAACGAGTATGCTGACTGGGCTCAGCCCTTGGCGTATAGCATCTTCTATAACAGATATCGTGGTGTCGGGATCTCTCCGGATTAGAGCGTCTAGGTAACGATCCCTCAGTTTAGTTGTTACTAAATCGTCTGTACTCATATACGAGTCCCTCCAGTGCTATAGATAGCCGTATTTGATGTGTTTGTTCATCGTCAATGTTATCTATATTGTACACGAACGTTTTATAAACGCAAGAAGTGTACGGTTTGTTGTGTGCTTGAAATAGTCATGAATGGCGTGATTGATGACTGAACAATATATAGAATATATTCTACATACAACAGGTGTGCAAATACTAAACAACTTAATAGTAGTTGGGGAGTTTGATTTTTTGAATGATCTAGAATAATGGGAGTAGTGATGAAGGATCTGTTGAGAGCGATGATCCGATAAGATATACTACGTCCGCTCTCGTTTAATTCGGAAAATGGAGGATGGATGGATCTAGGTTTAACTGAAATACAGCAAATGCTGAAGAATAGTGCCAGAGAATTCCTGAGCCAGGAGTGCCCGCTTACCCTAGTCAGGGAATTAGAAGAGAGTAATAAAGGTTATTCTGAGACTTTATGGAAGCAAGTTGTAAGTCTTGGATGGACTGGTCTGGTATTTCCTGAGGAATTTGGCGGCACAGGAGCTAACTTTGCAGATCTTGCGGTGCTTTTGGAAGAGATGGGTAGAAGCTTGCTGCCTACTCCGTTCTTTTCTAGTGTTGTGTTGGGAGGCCTTACAGTTCTTGATGCTGGTTCCGATCTGCAGAAGCAAGAAGTTATTCCCGGTGTATGTGATGGGAGTCATATTCTAACGGTAGCTATGCTGGAGGAAGAAGGTTCTTACCAGCCTTGGGGTGTTCATATGACGGCCTCGAGTCAAGGTGACAGCTATGTCTTAAACGGAACCAAGTTGTTCGTTCCAGATGCAGATGCGGCTCAGTCTGTTCTAGTAGTTACACGAACAACAGAATCTTGTGATGCGAACTCTGGAATTACCATATTTGTTGTGCCTATGGATAATGAAGGCATAACTGTCAGTTTATTGAATAGTATCGGTGGGGAGCGACATTGTGAAATGCATTTCAATAATGTCACAGTTCCCAATAGTAATGTTATTGGAGAGGTGGACTTAGGTTGGCCGATAGTGGAAAAAATGTTGCAGCGTGCCGTCTCCGCTAATTGCATAGAAATGCTTGGTGGTGCCGAAGCAGTATTAGATATGACTGTCGAATACGCAAAGCAGAGAACCCAATTCGGGAGGCCAATAGGAAGTTTTCAAGCTATACAACATCACTGCGCTAATATGGCATCAGATGTGGAAGGTAGCCGTCATATGGCATACCATGCTGCTTGGCGTATATCAGAGAACTTGGAATGTGCTAGGGAAGTATCGATGGCAAAGGTTTGGATAACCGGTGCATATGCCAGGGTTTGTTCTACGGCTCATCAGTGTCACGGCGCGATAGGTTTCACAAAGGAGCATAATCTACAGCTTTATACAAGACGAGCCAAAGTACAGCAGCTGATGTATGGTGATGTTCATGATCACAAAACAACTGTGTTAGAGCATATTGACGACTAGTACGACAAATCTTATATGTTTATGCGGAGGTAGCTATGGCTACAAATCAATCAGTATTTTCGGATATCGCACGGGATCCTTTGCACCCTGCTCCTATTTATAGAGATGAACAAGTTATAGTTATTCGCGATATAAACCCGAAGGCACCTGTTCACTTGTTGATTGTTCCAATCATGCCTCTGACCTCGCTTGCGCAAATTGGCCCAAACCAAGAATCTCTTATCGGTCACATGTTTGTGGTCGCTGAAGAGATGGCTCGACGTGAAGGTGTTACTGGGACAGGATTTAGGTTGGTCCTTAACCAGGGAAGTGATTCTGGCCAAGAAATTGATCATATGCATATGCATTTGTTAGGTGGTAGAACCCTGGGCGACATGGGCTAATAGTGCTGGGAATTATCGGCGTCATTAGGAATCGGGTATCTAGATTGCCCCTTGGGCTTCAGTCACACATAAACAGAGTTGAAGAAATAGCAGCCAGACTGAGTGATAGTAATGGAGTAGACCCTGACCTAGGACGGTTAGGTGCTCTATGCCATGATGTGGCTCGAGCCATGCCAGACAGTGAATTGCTGAGTAGGGCATCTGATATGAACATGGACATCTGCACAATCGAAAGAGATATACCAATGTTGCTCCATGGTCCTGTTGGGTCTGAAATCGTTAGGATAGAAGATGGCGTAGAGGATGAATCTATACTGAACGCGGTATATTGGCATACCACAGGAAGCGATACTCTAGATGAGATCGGCAAGATAGTTTTCCTAGCTGATAAACTTGATCCTCAAAAGAATAAAAAATACCCATATCAGAAGTATTTATATGAATTAGCAGGTTCAAATTTGGACTTGGCTATGTTTGAGTTTCTTAGAAGGGAAGTTGATAGTCTCATACAACGCGGAAATCAGGTTCATCCGCGCATGATGGAATCTAGAGACTACTTTTCGCAACTAGTTTAAGAATAGATAATGTTTGGGGTGAATAATCTAGCCCTGCGATGTTATCTGCCGTGGAGAGCTGTGGTATGAAATTTGGATTAAATCTTGGCGGTGGAAACTTACCTCATGAATCTAGAGAAGAATCACTTAATGGTCGATTGGAGAAATCTCGATTGGCTAAAAGGTATGGGTATAGTTCGATCTGGTCTGGAGCAGGGTATCTGAACAATGATTTTCACCCAATGTTGTTACTGTCAAGAGTAGCGGCTGAAGCTCCGGGGTTGAAACTAGGCATGGTAGGACTTCTTCCTCTATATCATCCTGTCGAGGTAGCTGAGCAGATAGCAACGTTAGACGTAATATGTGGCGGAAGATTTATTTTGGCACCTGCTCTTGGTTGGCGTGACTATCAATTTGACGGTTTTGGCATACCCAAGAATCAACGTTTGTCACGATTTAGGGAAGTTCTTAAGGTCATGAAACTTTTGTGGACCGAGGAACGAGTTACGTTCCAGGGAGATCACTTCAATATTAATGATGTACCGGGTGCTGGAAAGCCTTTACAGGAACCATATCCACTCATATACATAGCGGCTAACCAGGATCGAGGAGTAGTTAGGGCTGCCAGGCAGGGAGATGGGTGGTTAGTTAGTTCAAGATCTACTATTACTACCATTTCCTCTCAAGTTCAATTATATAATGGAACAGCGGAAGAGTATTTTAAAAAGCCGTATATTTCTGCATGGAGAGAAATGTTTATCGCTGAGACTAGGGAAAAAGCGATAGATATAGCTAGACCTCATGTGGAATGGCTGTACAAAGATAGAGCGGCCTCTGGGCATAGCAATGAATTGCCTTCAGCAGATCGCATAGATGTTGAATTTGACCAAGTTTTGAAAGATAGGTTTATCATTGGAAGTCCTGATGACTGCATTAGAGAAATATATAGATATCAGGACCTTGGCATCCAAGAGTTAATATTACGTTGCCAATGGCCTGGAATGTCTAACGAAGAATCACTAAATGCTGTAAACATGTTTGGTAAAGAAGTCCTTCCAGAATTTGCTACCAAATATTAATATGCGTTTGTAATGGCGTGTCACATGGACCTTGATTCAAGTTTTTCTAATCTGTGTATTAAATCAGTGCCCATGTGACTAGTTTTATCGGGCGTGGTATTCAGGTGGCCTTTTTTCTACAAATGATTTGCTAGCTTCCTGAAAATCTTCTGATAGATGCAGTTTTAGTGGTTGATTGTACATTTGCGCATCTGCGACAGAATGTAGCCATGATCTTCTAGTTATTCGCACGCCGGCTCTAGAAGCTAATGGAGGAGTTTTTAGGAGTTTTTCGGCTAATTCTTCAGCTGCTTCTAAGTGTTTTCCTGTTGGGACTAGGCGGTTAATGAGTCCTAATCTATAGAGTTCACCAGCACTGATAGGTTCACCAGTTATAAGCATCTCTGTGGCGATTTTTGATGGCATGAATGCTGAAACTTTTGCCCAGACTCCACCTCCAGGCACTCCTCTTTTAGTCTCTGTGATTCCAAATAGAGTCTCTTCAGAAGCTACTATTAAGTCACATTCTGCTGCCATAGACATGCCAGCTCCCAATGCATACCCGTGAACAGCTGCAATCACAGGTTTCCAGTTTATAGAACGTCCAAGACGATGGTCTGGACTGTTTCCCCGAGCCCGTCTGGCTCGGGATTGAGGAGTCATATTGACGAATCGTTGTTTTATATCAGCGCCGGCGCAAAAGCATCTTCCGGTCCCGTAGAGGATACAAACCCAAGCGTCCTCATCTATATCAAATTCTAACAACGCTTCTTCCATATCATCTTCAAACTGGTCTGTCACAGAATTCAATGCATCAGGTCGATTTATCATTATGTATCCAATTTTCCCTTTTCTATCATATGTAAGTGTTTCGTATTCAGTCACGATTATCTCCTTAGGCATAATTTATTAGAACACTAGTGCTAATTTGGCCTCAAAAACTATTGACAGTAATAGAACGCGCGTTCTAAAATAAGATCATACGTTCTATAGAACAAATATTCGAGGTGTTCTAAATGGTTAGTATGATTATATCTAAGCCTGAATTGGATTCAATCCCAGAGTTTTATCATTATGAAGATACGGGTTGTGAGGTTTCGTCATCATGTCTAAAATGCCCACTCCCCCAGTGTAAATATGATGATCCTACCTGGTATCAGAAGAACCGCAGAATAGCGAAGGATCTAAAAATATTATCCGCAATGAAAAATGAAAGTCTTACTGTAGAGCAGACAGCAGATAAATTCTCAGTGACTGTAAGGACTATATTTCGTATTATGCGTAGATGTCGTGAAGATTCTGGAGTAAATATTTCTCAGGATGAAATACAGTTATTTGCTGCCTAACCTCTAGGTAAATCAAGGCCTCGTCCAGCAATTATGTTTCGTTGGACCTCGGATGTTCCACCAGCGAGTTTGTGAGAAAAGCTTATCATCCAATGTTCTTGTATTCTTCCACGGAGTGGCGCCCATTTATCATTCCGACCAAGAGTTCCATATGGGCCCAGTATTTTTAAAGCGGATTCAGTTACCCTTTGTAACGTTTCACTACCAAAAACTTTACTTATTGAAGCTTCTTTATTCGGTACCAGGTCTTCTCCTTGTAGATATGCCACGTTGTAGGCCAGCAATCTAGCGGTTTCACATTCTACATATCTATCGGCTAGTAACTCCTGTACCCAAGGGATGTCTGACATTATCTGTCCATTCTTCTTAGTCTCATTGGCATACTCGCGTATTTCATCTAGTAATCTACGTGCCATAGCAGAATAATCTATCCCTGAGCGCTCAAAATCCAATAAAGTAACAGCGACATACCACCCTTTATTTTCTTCGCCGACTATATTACTTCTTGGAACTCTTACGTTATCGAATATAACTTGATTGAACTCGTGCCCTCCTGCCATATTTATGATTGGACGAACTTCTATGCCCGGGGTTTTCATATCAATCAATA